>NZ_JASJVS010000017.1:0-72625 GCF_035019605.1 Undibacterium sp. 5I2
CAGGCACGCCACCAAAGCAAGGAACGCTGCGCGTTCCACGCTCTGCCTCCTCGGCCTGAAGGCCGAGGTTTCACGCGCAAATCTGATGAATTCTGTTAATTTTCCGCAAGGTCTTATCACCACAGCAAGTTCACACCTCAGTGCCGTGCTCGAGCATGCGTTTGAACACAGTGCACAGCATCAGGCGGTGTTGGTCTATGACAGTGGCTGTGAATTGGCACAGGTGTTGACAGCTGCTTATCGAATTTGCCTGCCTCAGGCGAGCTGCGTCGATTTTGACAGCACTGCGCCGGCGCAGATTTTGGCTCTGCTGGCGACATTGAGTGCCGGCGACTTGGTGATTCTGATACAGACTACCAATTTCCGCCTCGAAGCATATCGGCTGCGGGTAGAGCTGTTCAAACGTGGACTCAAGGTCATCGAACATCCACACCTCGGCCGCATGGAAGGCCCTGAGATGACTTATTATGTCGATGCGCTGGCGTATGACGTCAGTTATTATCGTGGCGTAGGCCAAGCACTCAAGGACATCATCGATCAGTCTGACAATGCCGTCATCGACAGCGGTGGCGAACAATTGTTTTTCAGCGGTAAATTTGAATCGGCCAAACTCAATGTCGGCGATTACAGCGGCATGCAAAATGTCGGCGGTCAATTTCCTATCGGTGAAGTATTCACTGAGTCAGTCGACTTGCAAGCAGTACACGGACGGGTCAGAATTTTCATCTTCGGTGATACCAGTTTTTCCATCAATCAGCCAGAACAAGCGATCACCTTGATCATCGAGGCCGGTCAAGTGGTGGCGACAGAAAACTCGACGGCCGAATTTGATCTCGTGCTATCCAATATACGGGCCGACGATACCGTAGTGTGGGTGCGGGAATTGGGGTTGGGAATGAATCGCGCGTTCAGCAAGGACAGGACGGTGCGCGACATCGGTACTTATGAGCGTATGTGCGGAATTCATTTATCACTGGGTTCAAAGCACGGCAGTTACGCCAAACCGCATATCAAGCGCGGCGCAGGCCGCCACCACGTCGATGTGTTTGCCGTCACCGAATCGGTGCGATTCAATGACAGGGAAATTTATCGCCATGGTGCTTGGGTAGTCTGACGCTGAACAACTTAATGGATCGTCGCAAAAGGGTATTGAGTCGGTATCATTACCCCAACTGGTGGCCACGTCATTCCTGCGCGCTTTTGGCAGGAACCCAGCGGCGTTCGTGGCTAACTGAAAATGCCAGATATGATCGTGTTTTCAGCGCTGAAAACGACACTGGGTTCCCGCCAAAAGCATGCGGGAATGACGAGGCTGCGGCATGCGGGAATGACGAGGCTGCGGCATGCGGGAATGACGAGGTAGGCGGTGTGTCAGATGTAAAAAAGCTTCCATCAGGCTTTTGCGACAGCCTCTTCAGGCCGGGGTTTCAAACCCTAGTCAGATTTTTAATGAAAAAGATGACGATGCAAAGCGACTTCTTGATCTCTCATTAGTAACATTTATACAAAATCTGACAACACCGATGTTGTTTGATACACAGCCGGGCGGACAATCCGCGGCAAAGCCACGTAGTCTGCGCGTTTCACTGTTAGAATAATGCCCTTGTCCGTTAATCAAAAAGTGCATCATCATGACCCGCAAGCTGTTCGTTACCACTGCCCTGCCCTACGCTAACGCGCCATTCCACCTCGGCCATATCATGGAATATATCCAGGCTGATATCTGGGTGCGGCATAGCCGAATGTCGGGTAACGAAGTGCATTTCGTCGGTGCCGACGATGCGCACGGGGCACCGATCATGATTGCAGCGGAAAAAGCCGGCATTACACCACAACAATTCGTGGCGGAAATTGCGGCTGGTCGCAAACAATACCTCGATGGCTTTCATATTGAATTCGATAATTGGCATTCGACCGATGGGGTCGAGAATCATGAATTGTCGCAGGATATTTATCGCAAGCTCAAAGCGGCCGGCTTCATTACCAGCAAGACGATAGAACAGTTTTATGATCCGGTGAAGAATATGTTTTTGCCGGACCGTTACATCAAGGGCGAATGTCCGAAATGCGGTGCCAAAGATCAGTATGGTGATTCCTGTGAAGTATGTAGCGCGGTGTATGCCCCGACTGAAGTGGTGCGACCATACTCGGTACTGACTGGTGCTACGCCGATCATGAAGTCATCGGAACATTTTTTCTTCAAATTATCGGACCCGCAATGCGTTGAATTTTTACGCGGCTGGGCTTTGCAGGGCAATCGCTTGCAATCGGAAGTGGCGAATAAATGCCGCGAATGGTTGGAAGGAAAAGATGGCGCGCTCAGTGGCTTGAGTGACTGGGATATCAGCCGCGACGCGCCCTACTTCGGCATTGAAATTCCCGATCAACCGGGTAAGTATTTCTACGTCTGGCTTGATGCCCCGGTTGGTTATCTGGCCTCACTGAAGAATTATTTTCAAAAAACCGGACGCGATTTCGATGCCTTCATGGCTGATCCGAGTACCGAGCAAATCCATTTCATTGGCAAAGACATTACATATTTCCATACCTTGTTCTGGCCGGCGATGCTGAAATTTTCCGGTTACAAAATACCTGACAATGTGTATGCACATGGTTTTGTCACGGTTTCCGGTGAAAAAATGTCGAAGTCACGTGGTACCGGCATTTCTCCGCTGCGCTACCTCGACATCGGCATGAATCCTGAATGGCTGCGTTATTATTTCGCTGCCAAACTCAATGCCAAAGTGGAAGATCTCGACCTCAACCCGGACGATTTCGCTGCCCGTGTCAATTCCGATCTGATCGGTAAATACATCAATATCGCCAGCCGCGCCTGCGGCTTCATCAGCAAACGCTTCAACGGTGTTGTCAATACTGCTTGGGCCAGCACCGATGACGCCTTCCTCGCTAATCTGCGTAGCGCGGCCGGCGAGATTCATGCGCTGTTCGAAGCGCGCGAATACGGCAAGGCTTTACGCGCCACCATGGATCAAGCCGACTTGGTCAACGCCTATGTCGATGCGAACAAGCCTTGGGAACTGGCGAAGCAAGCCGAAAATGATGCGCGCTTGCAGGAAGTCTGCAGCCGTTTGCTCGAAGCCTTCCGGATACTGACAATTTTCCTCAAACCAGTCTTGCCGCGCTTGGCAGCCCAAGTGGAAGCACAACTCAACATCGCGCCATTACAGTGGGCCGATGTACATGTGCCGCTACCTGATCAGCACAAAATCGAGCCGTATGTGCATTTGATGCAGCGTATTGATCCGGCCATTTTCGAACAATTGTTCGATGCGCCGACTGTCGCTGTCACGGCGACGGCAACACCAGTTGCAACGACTGCGCCCGATCAGGCGATCGAAGCCTTGGCCGAAGAAATCAAGATCGACGATTTTGCCAAGGTCGATTTGCGTATCGCGAAAATTGTCCATTGTGAGGCGGTGGAAGGCTCTGATAAATTGCTGCGCCTGACTCTCGATGTCGGCGAAGCGAATACACGCAATGTGTTTTCCGGTATCAAATCGGCTTATCAACCGGAACAGTTAATCGGTAAATTCACGCTGATGGTCGCCAATCTGGCACCGCGCAAAATGAAATTCGGTATCTCCGAAGGAATGGTCTTGGCGGCTTCGGCAGCCGATGAAAAAGCGCAGCCAGGCTTGTACATTTTGGAAGCATGGCCAGGTGCGACGCCGGGGATGCGTGTGCGCTGATCCAGACTATTTGCCACTGCGCTGACGCCATCGGACTGTTTGTCCGGTGGCGTTTTTTCATTACGGCAGTCAAATGCCTCGGCCTTATGCATCAGCCATGATGAAAATGCGTGAAATCGGCACAGCTACTTGGCGCGATTTGATTTACAGTATAGCTTCATTGATATATTTACCTTTCCATTCTGCACAGTACAAGAAAGCCTCCCCATGACCAGCAATAAGCCAATTCCCGCCCGTCTGGCGCTGCTACGCAGCCGCATGCGCGAACTCGCCATCGATGCCTGCATCATTCCTTCGGCCGATCCGCATTTGTCGGAATATTTACCCGAATATTGGCAAGGACGGGCGCATTTCTCCGGCTTTCATGGCTCGGTCGGCACGCTGGTGGTCTGCGCAGAAGATGCCGGACTATGGGTAGACAGCCGCTATTGGAGTCAAGCTGAGAAGGAATTGGCAGGCAGCGGGATCGCCATGATGAAAATCCCTGCCGCCGGCGCGACCCTGCATCTGGACTGGCTCAGTACGCAGATGTCGGCTGGGCAGACGGTGGCGGTGGACGGTGCAGTGCTGGGACTGGCGAGCGCACGCATGCTGGCCGCAGCACTCAATGCCGTCGGCGTCAAGCTCGACACCGGCATCGATATACTGGCCGACATCTGGCCAACCCGTGCGGCCTTGCCGAGCGCAGCAGTGTATGCGCACCCGGCACCGTTCGCGGTGAGTTCGCGCAGCGAAAAATTGGCCGAGGTGCGGGCCCAGATGTCGCAACAACACGCCGATTGGCATTTCTTGTCGACTGTCGATGATATCGCCTGGCTACTCAATTTGCGCGGTGCCGACGTCAGTTACAATCCGGTCTTCATCGCCCATGCACTGGTCAGTCACAGTGGCGTGCAAATTTTTGTCGGGGCGGGAAAAATCGCGGACGAACTCAGTGCTGAACTGGCGCGCGACGGTATCACGGTGCTGGACTACGAAGCGGCCGCGCACGCACTGGCAGCATTGCCGGCCACGACCAGCCTGCTGATCGATCCGCGTCGCATTACCTACCGCTTCTTTCTGGCAGTGCCAAATGGGGTGCGGCTGATCGAGGCGATCAACCCTTCAGTGTTTCTGAAATCGCGCAAACTGCCGCAGGAACAACAATTCGTACGCCAAGCGATGGAGCAAGATGGTGCCGCGCTGTGCGAGTTCTTCAGTTGGCTCGAAGTCGCGCTCGAGCATGAAACAGTGACCGAGCTGCGCATTGATGAAGAAATTTGTGCCGCACGCGCACGCCAAGCGCATTTTATTTCGCCGAGTTTCGGCACGATCGCCGGCTTCAATGCCAACGGCGCCCTGCCTCACTATCGCGCCACACCCGAAGCACACGCGACCATCAGCGGGAATGGCTTGCTGTTGATCGACTCGGGCGGCCAATATCTCAACGGTACCACCGATATCACGCGCATGGTTGCGATAGGCACCGTCTCACCTGAGCAGCAGCGTGATTGCAGCTTGGTGCTCAAGGGGATGATCAATTTATCGCAAACGCGTTTCCCACGCGGTACGCCAGCGCCGCAACTCGATGCGATTGCGCGGGCACCGATCTGGGCCGAGGGAATCAATTATGGCCACGGCACCGGCCACGGCGTCGGCTATTTCCTCAATGTGCATGAGGGGCCACAATCGATTTCCGGCACGCTCGCCGAACCGCATACGGCAATGGAGATTGGCATGATTACCTCGAACGAGCCAGGTATTTATCGCCCCGGGAAGTGGGGTGTGCGGATTGAAAACCTGTTACTCAATGTGGTGGCGCAGGAGACCGAGTTCGGTCAATATTTGGGCTTTGAAACGCTGACACTCTGCCCTATCGACAGCCGTTGCCTGCGTTTGGATTTACTGCGTGACGATGAGCTGGCTTGGCTCAATGACTATCATGCGCATGTGCGACTGCGTTTGACACCACTGGTCAGCGGTGCGGCCTTGGCATGGCTGATGCTGCGCACGACAGCACTGAGTCGCCCAACGGTCGTACTGTAGTGATATTGCTTACGGATGCTCGATTAAAAATGCCGTCAGTGCTGAGCGCAGATGTTCTAATTCGGCACTGAGATCGGCCAGCAGTGCGGCGACATCGCTGAAGTCGCTTTGCTTACCGCGGTTTTCCAGCACTTGTGCCAGGCTTTCCATCGGCTGCGCTTGGAAATTGCCGACCACGCCTTTCATTGTATGTGCCGAACGGTGCAAGAGTTCGGCATCATGGCTGGCGATGGCATCGGCTAACTCGCTGATGTACTGATCGCACACATCGAGAAATGACTGGCCGATAATTTTAACGATTTCTTCGTCGGCACCGAGCAGGGCTTGGCGATAGTCGAAGTCTCGGTCGTGCAGCGCGCCGGGTAGCGCGGGAATAGGGGGCGATGTCAGCATGGTAATCTCAGGAACAGGTTTTGTTTGGTATCGGTTGAGCAAGGTTTGCAAGACTTCGGCTTTGAGCGGTTTGGATACGTAATGATCCATTCCGGCGGCGAGACAGCGTTCGAGATCACCGGGCATGGCGTTGGCTGTCATGGCGATAATCGGAATATGGCCGCCACTGGCCAGTTCGGCCGTGCGTATCTGTTTGGTCGCCTCGATGCCACCCATGCCTGGCATTTGCATGTCCATGAGGATGATATCAAAACTCTGCTGCTGGAATTGTTCAATCGCTTGCAAACCGTTTTCAGCAATCGTTGCACTATGCTGCCACTTGCGCAACAAGGACAGCACTAATTTTTGATTGATCAGATTATCTTCGGCGACGAGGATGCGCAGCGGCGCGTAGTTGTACCCCGGCTCTGAGCGCACGATATCGGCTTGGCGCGACGGTGGTTGGCGACCGGAACAGATCGCCACGATGGCGGCAAATAACTCGGCTTGACTGACCGGCTTGTTGATGTAATCGTAAATGCCAGCGGCACGACACCTACGCGCATCTTCACGCGAACCGGCCGAAGACAGCATAAGCGTTTTCTTCAATACCGAAGGATAATTTTTCTCCAGTATCGCTGCCAGTTCAAAACCATCGGCCTCAGGCATACAGACATCGAGCAGCATGACATCATATGGGTGCCAGGCGGCGGCGCGCGCTTCGATGTGCTTCAATGCTGCCGCCGCGGAATCGACGACGTCGACCTGCATGTGCCAATTTTTGAGTGTCGCGGAAAAAAACAAGCGATTGACTGCGTTGTCATCGACGATCAGCGCGCTCAAGCCGCTGAGATCAAGCAGCGTTGACTGCTGAGCTGGGGCTAAGCCGACACCTAAGCCTATGGTGAAGTAAAAACAGCTGCCACGCCCCAACTCACTGTCGACTTCGAGCAAGCCTTGCATGCTCTGCACCAACCGCGAGGAAATACTCAGGCCTAAGCCGGTACCGCCGTATTTACGGGTGGTCGAGGCATCGGCTTGACTGAAGGCTTGGAAGATACTGAGCTGTTTGTCGGCTGCGATGCCGATGCCCTCGTCGCTGACCGAAAAATACACATCGACCACGTCTTCGGCTTGGCGCACCTGTTGTACCTCAAGAACAATCGCGCCACTGCGACTGAATTTAATCGCGTTGCCGATCAAATTATTGAGTACTTGACGCAAACGACCGGGATCGCCCGTCAGCGTCTGCGGCAAATTGACATCGATTTGATAGACCAGTTCTATACCTTTTTCACTGGCTTTAATGGCCAGCGATTTCAAGGTAGAGACGATCAGTTCACGCAGGGAAAAATCGATTTGTTCGAGCACCACGTTACCCGATTCGATTTTAGAAAAATCGAGGATGTCATTGATAATACTCAGCAGCGATTGCGCCGATGAGCGCACCAGATCGAGGTATTCGCGCTGCTCACCGGAGAGTCGGGTATCGAGCGCGAGTTCGGTCATGCCGATGATGCCGTTCATCGGCGTGCGAATTTCATGGCTCATGGTGGCCAAAAATTCGCTCTTGGCCAGATTGGCTGCTTCGGCCTCTTCCTTGGCATGAATCAGCGCCGCTTCGACCACTTGACGGGCACTGATGTCGCGGCAGGAGCCATAAATGCTGCCATCAGGCAAGAGTGAAGCATTTAATTCGACCGGAACCAGTTCGCCGTTTTTCTTCACCAAGCTCATCGTACTCTGCAGCGCTTTGTCGTCGAGTATCTGAAATAGGAAATTATTGCGCGCCCAGTGTCTTTGCTTCTCTGGTAATAAATCGTAAATCGAGTGACCGAGCAATTCTTCGCGTTGATAACCGAGCATGTCCAACACCAAGTCGTTAACATAGACCCAGCACTCATCGACGCCGGCTACAAATACCGCATCGGCGGCGTTATCAAGCAGCATTCTTTGTTTGTTTTCGCTGGCGCGCAAGGCCTTGTCGGCATCGATACGAGCGGAAATATCTTGAAATGCCGCTACTGATCCGAGGATGCGACCATTTTCTATGATGGGTGAAACCACCAAGGAGACCGGAACTAATTGGCCCATCTTATTTTGGAAGCATTCATTATCGGAGCGGAAAATCTCACCGCTGCGGGTGGCATGTAAAATACTGCATTCGTGGTCAGCAATCGGACTGCCGTCAGCCGCAAGCGCGTGAATCGCATCATGGAGTGGCCGACCGACCAATTCATCACCACGATAACCGAGAATTTTTTCCGCTTCCGGATTGAGAAAGGTGCAGATTCCCTCGGCATCAAGGGTATACACGCCTTCACCGAGGGTGTTCATGACGTTTTGCAACAAGACTTGACTGGCTTCAATTTTTTCGCGCAGCAAGAATTGCTCGGTGATATTGGTACGAATCGAGATATATTGATAGGGCTTTCCATCCGTATCGAGGAAAGGTACGATGGTGGCGTTGGTCCAATACAGCACCCCGCTTTTGCTGGCATTGCGTATTTCGCCATGCCACACTTCTCCGCCGGCGATACGGCCCCACATGTCGGCAAAAAATTCTGCTGAATGAAAACCGGAATTGACGATACGGTGGTTTTGCCCCACCAATTCAGCTGCGCTGTATTCACTGATACGACAAAATTTTTCATTGGCATAAATCAACATGCCATGGGCATCGGTGATACTGACGATGGCATGTTGATCGAGGGCAAACTGCTGTTTTTCCACCGCGGCCAAGGCTTGTTGCAACTCAGCGCGGGTGCCGAGCAGCTCGCTGACGAGGCCAGCCAATACTTGACTGAGGCTTTCGAGACTGCTGTCATCATCGAGATGCTTACCCAATTGCGCCAGTACTTGGTTGGTGGCATGCCTGAGGGTTTGCATGACTTGCTTACGCTGTTCCGCGTCGGAACGCAGGGAAGCATTGGCTAATCCCAGCTCTTCCGAGCTCAGTTCCAGGCTCAGCTTGCCAAGTGCGAGATCGCGATCAGACTGCAGATAAGCATCATCGACTTGCCCTATGAAGCCGCGCCAGCCTTGCAAGGCCAAGCGCGCCGTCGGGCTGATGTCAGCGCCCAGCGCTAAGTGCTCCATTTCGTCCAGCAAGGCCAACATCTGCTGCTCCGATTGCACGCCAAACAGGCGCTTGCATTGACGCAGCAACAATTTGTGTTTCATTCAGCACGCTCAGCCAAGCAGGTAATGGTCATGGTTTGATTATGCAAACGGCTGGTTTCAAGCTTATATCCGGGGCAGACTTCGCCGTTGGAATAAAAGCCGCATAACAGGGTGTGTGCGCCGAGAATGTCTTGTACTGCCTCGACTTCTTCATCGATACGCCCGCCCATCACGAGCTTGCGGCCGACGCAACTGACCAGCAAGCCTAAGCGAGCACCTTGGACTGGCGGTAAGTGTTCAATACTGGCCTGGGCCGCGACTTCGGCACCGTCGACCAGGTCATCGGTATGCGCATGCATGAGCCGTAAATAGCCGTCCGGGTTGATGTCACCGGCCAGTATCAGGCTGCCGTCGGTTTCGTTGATCCCGAGGATAGTGCGTATCTGCCCCAAGGATTCGCGCAAATCGCTGAGCATTTCGAATGGAAACAGCAGACCGGAACCGGGCAGATCACTGGCGTAATCACCGAGGTAGCGTTGGTAAATTTCCAGCGCCGGCTTTCCGTCGAGCTCATAGAGGATGTTATCGATGCATTTGGTGACTTTACGCGCCGGCCCGAAGGGCTTCCAACCGCCGAAGCTGCCGTGTGAGAAAACCAGTCGTTCGCCATACAGGCCGACTGCCACGATGCTGGTACTGGAGACGCCGTGCGGTGACAGCGTGTAGGTTTTACTGAACAAACCATCATCGCCGGCCAAACCGCCGGTAATCGGCATGCTGCTGCCAAGTACGCCAGTCAAACCATCGATGAGTGCGCTGCCATTGATGTCAACGCCTTGCCCGAACAACAGCACCGCGCCCAACTCTGGTCCGGCCAATTGCTTGGCCAAGGCTAAGCCGGCCAGTTCGGAATCCTGCATGGCAGACAATTCGGTGCTGACGACCCGCAGTGTCACCGCTTCAAAATGCACCGCCGTGATGACACTCGACTGTTGCGTCACGCCTTGCGCAGAGATTTCACCGGCGGTGCTGCAGCCAACGATTTGCGCCTGCGGAAAATATTTTTGCAGTTCGGGAAAAAATTCGGTACTGCTGGCGTGCTCTATCGAGGCAAACACCAAAATTAACTGCGGCTCGATCAGATTGAGCTCAAGCAGCGCGGCCGCATCAAGCGTAAGGCTATGGCATACAGTTTGTGCAATTTTCATCAGCGGCTCCGAGGATGATGGTCTGTGTTCAAAAATCCCATTCCGAACCGAATTTCTTCAGTTCATTGGTATCTTCGGCATATTGCGCTTTGATTGCGAGAATTTGTTCCCAGCCAGCCTCGAATGCCGCAATGCATGCCGGATCAAAATGCTGCCCGGCTCCATCGAACAAAAAGGTGCGTGCCGTTTCGATGTCCCAGGCGGCTTTATAGGGGCGCTCGGAAGTCAGGGCATCGAAGACATCGGCCACCGCGACGATACGCGCAAACAAGGGAATATCTTCACCAGCCAGACTGTTCGGATAGCCGCTGCCATCGAATTTCTCATGATGAGCGAGCGCGATGAGCGCGCCGGCACTGAGCATTTCAGAAGAACTGCCGGCTAAAATGTCATAGCCGAGCTGTGCATGGCGCTTCATGACGGTGAATTCTTCTACTGTCAATTTACCGGGTTTGAGCAAGATATTGTCGGGAATGCCGACTTTACCGATGTCATGCATCGGTGCTGCTTCGAGCAATAATTGCTGATCAGCAAGCGACAAACCCAGATGTTCGGCGATGATGCGTGAATAATTGGCCATACGCACGATGTGCGCACCGGTTTCAGGGTCACGCGAGTCGGCAGCTTTAGACAGACGTAGAATGGTTTCTTTTTCGCGCGCGCGGATTTCTTGGGTGGCTTTTTTTACTTCCACATCCAGCCAACTGGCACGGTCTTCCAGAAAACGCTGGCCTTTTCGCAAAGCCAGCATATTTTTGGTTCTTGCCAAGAATTCGATTTTATCTATGGGCTTGATCAGGAAGTCATTGGCACCGGCGTCAAGCGCCTGGTAACGCAATTCCAATTCGCTGTTGGCGGTGATCATCAAGACCGGAATATCGCGACAACCATCGAGCGTACGGAAACGTCGAATGAATTCGATACCATTCATGGTCGGCATCATATAGTCGACCATGACCAGATCAGGCACCTCTTGCTCGCACCAAGTTAAGGCGAGATGCGGGTCGATGAAACTGACGGATTGGCAATGCTCTATTTTTTTCAGTAAAAGACAGAGCAGCGTAATATTAATTTGGGCATCATCAATGACCAATACCTTCATCTGCATCGAACATCCTCTCGAGTTGAGCCTACCAGCAAAGCACTGCTGCATCAGGCACACGCGTCCTGCTCCGGCGGCGAACGAAACCGTTCAAGCTGTTTTGAAGTGTAGCGTATTTTCCGTGAACGATAAACTAAGAATAACAATATTTAAAGATTGCTATGCCGTCGCAACTTGAGGAGTAGCAATAATGCCACACGGAAACTGTGCGCTGAATTGACTACCGACATCGGGAGTCGATTCAATCAGCAGTTGTGCGCTATGCCGTAACAAGACATGCTTGACGATGGCCAAGCCCAAGCCGGTTCCTTGGGTTTCACGCGAACGACTCTTATCGACTCGGTAAAAGCGCTCGGTTAAGCGGGAGATATGGTTGGGACTGATACCGATGCCATTATCGCGCACACTGAATTTCGGTCCCGCTTCGGTCATTTGCCAGAGTAATTGTATCTGCCCGTGCTCAGGGGTATAGCGGATGGCATTGGTTACCAAATTGGTCAGGGCGCTGCGGATTTCATCGGTACTGCCGCGGATATCGGGGCCGTCGCATTCGAGTGTGATCTGATGCCGACCGGCCGAAAGCGCGTGCGCTTCTTGCATGATTTGTTCAAGTAAAGCACGCATATTGACGACTTCGGCGCGCAACAGGTGATCCATCGATTCGAGTCGCGTCAGGGTCAGCATATCTTCAACCAAACGCTGCATGCGCTCGCCTTGCTCCGACATCAGTTTGAGATGGGCGTTACGGGTGGGGACGTCGAGATCGGCTTGCAGTGATGCAATTTCCAAAAAACCATTGATCACCGTCAACGGGGTACGCAATTCATGTGAAGCATTAGCGATGAAATCACGTCGCATCATATCGATGCGTTCGGATTCGGTGACATCATGGGTGACCAAAATCTGGCGCCGGTTTTCGAACGGGATGATGTGGGCGATCAGTTTGCGGTCGCGGAAAGACAGGGTTAACGGCGTTTCATAGCGACCAAGGATGATGTAATCCATGAATTGCGGACTGCGCACCAAATTGGTAACGCGCATGCCTTTGTCTTGGCTCAAGCTCAGTCCGAGATGGCGTTCGGCCGCCGGATTACACCATTCCAAAAATAAGACATCATCCATGATGACCACGCCATCTGGCAGCAAGGTCATGGCTTGGCGAAAGCGTGCCAGCCATTCGGTCAGTTCAGCCTGACTTTTTTCATCGCCGCGTCGCAGTTTGTAGAGGCGCGAAAAAATATCGGTCCAGGCCCCCCAGCCATCGGGCAGACGTGCGCTGCTCGGATGATCGAGCCATTCAGCCAGCCTTTGCAAATAAAACAGTTGAACCAGTACCAACACCAACATTGCCAGCATACCGACGATCAGACCAGCGGTCACACCCCAGAAATAACAGGAAAATACGGTGGCGAGCAGCACCAACAGGATGCGAACCGAATTGGAAATCCAAAAGACCAGACGTTGAGACATGTAAAATCCTGCGCGGTTGATGAGGTGGCACAATACAGCTGTGGACTGACAATGCGCCGCGCTGGCCGCCGATCTTAAGCAGAACAGCGATCAGCGATATTTATTTTTCAGACAACATGTAACCGACACTGCGTACGGTTTGGATCAAACCTTCCGCTGTTTTTAATACTTTGCGTAAGCGTAGCACATGGACATCGACGGTACGCTCTTCAATGACGACGTGGTCACCCCATACTTTATCGAGCAACTGGCTGCGCGAGAACACGCGCTCGGGATGGGCCATGAAAAATTTCAGTAATTTGTATTCGGCGTGGCCAATATCGACTTTCAAACCATCGATCTTCACCGTGCAACTGACCGGATCGAGCACTACCGGGCCGGCCTGCAAGGCGGTTTGTGCATGCTCCGGGCTCTTGCGGCGTAACAAGGCTTTGATCCGTGCGGTCAGTTCGCGCGGCGAAAATGGTTTGGTGATGTAATCGTCGGCGCCATGATCGAGGCCGGCGATTTTATCTTCTTCCATGCTTTTCGCCGTCAACATGATGACGGGAATTTCATTGAACTGGCGATCCGAGCGTATTTTTGACAGCAAGCGCAAACCGCTTTGATCCGGCAGCATCCAATCGAGCAGGATTAATTGCGGCGTGCGGCGTTGAACAAAATCCCAGGCGTCGGCGGTATTGTTGACGGCGAAGGTGTTCCAGCCTGCCGCGCGCAGCGTAAAACTGACGAGCTCGACGATGGCCGGCTCATCTTCTACGATCAATATTGTGGTATCAGCAGCCATTGTCTCTTATAAACTCTTTTTATCCTGTTTGCTCGTAACGTAATCCGAATGCCGAATGTCTTTACCTTCGACGATATAGATCGTGTATTCAGCGATATTTTTGGCATGGTCGCCGACCCGTTCAATCGCTTTGGCAACCCACAGCGTATTGAGCGAGGAGGAAATCGTGCTCGGATCTTCCATCATGAAGGTGATCAGATTGCGCATGATGGAACGGAAATCGTTGTCGATCAATTCGTCATGGGCGATCAATTGCACCGCCTTGGCTTCGTCTTGACGAGCGAAGGCATCGAGTGACTGATGCAACATGTCGGCGACGCTGCTGGCCAGCACCCGCACGGTTTCATAACCGCTGAACATCGGTGTGCCACGGCGGTTCGCATTGGCATCTCTGGCGATGCGGGCAATTTTGGTCGATTCGTCGCCGATCCGTTCGAGGTCGGTGATCACTTTACCGGTGGCCATGACGGTACGTAAATCGTTGGCGGCTGGCTGACGTTTGACGATCAAATGGCTGCACATATCGTCGAGCAACACTTCGAGGCGGTTGACTTCGAGGTCAGATTGAATCACCGCTTCGGCTTGGTCGACGTTACCGGTACGAAAGCACGACATGGCATCATGGAAATGACTTTCCACCAAGCCGCCCATCAGCAAAACCTTGGAACGTATCGTTTCGAGGTCCATATCATACTGTTTTGAAGAATGTTCGCCTGTCACTGGGATCTCCCTGAATGTTGTGGGGCCGCGCGCGGCGCGGCCGATTTAGTATCAGCCGAAACGGCCAGTAATGTAGTCTTGTGTTTCTTTCTTCACCGGATTCATGAAGATATGATCGGTTTCACCGAATTCGACCAATTCACCAAGATACATGTAAGCGGTATAGTCGGAGCAACGGGCCGCTTGCTGCATATTGTGTGTGACGATGGCAATCGTGTACTCTTCTTTGAGTTCACTGATCAATTCTTCGATTTTCACGGTGGAAATCGGATCAAGTGCCGAGGTCGGTTCGTCCAGCAATAAAATTTCCGGTTTCACCGACACGCCACGGGCAATACACAAACGCTGTTGCTGACCACCAGACAAGCTCAAACCACTTTTATTAAGCTTGTCTTTGACTTCGGTCCAGATAGCCGCTTTACGCAGCGCCCATTCAACCCGTTCGTCCATCTCGCCTTTGGAGAGATTTTCATACAACCTGACACCGAAGGCGATATTGTCATACACCGACATTGGAAACGGCGTCGGCTTCTGAAATACCATGCCTACTTTGGCACGTAACAAATTGATATCTTGATCGGCATCGAGGATATTCTTGCCGTTATAGATAATGCTGCCTTCAGCGCGCTGGCCCGGATATAAATCATACATACGGTTAAGCGTACGCAGCAGCGTCGACTTACCACAGCCGGATGGACCGATGAAGGCGGTGACTTTTTTGTCGTAAATATTTAAATGAATATCACGCAAACTGCGTGTGGCACCGTAAAAGAAATTCAAGCCGCTGATGGCGATCGCGGTTTTTTGTGTTTGCTCGTTTGAAGTCGTCATAAAGTACCTGAATTAAACTGCCCCCGCCCATGCCGGGTAAAATCGTTCACACCCGAACTGACGGGTGTGAAGTCGAATGATTATTAATGATTTACTTTTTGATTGAAGATGGTGCGAGACAAAATATTCAATCCGAGCACACTGAGGGTGATCAGCAAAGCGCCGCCCCAAGCCAGGTCACGCCAATTGTCATACGGACTCATGGCAAACTGGTAAATCACCACCGGCAGATTGGCCATCGGTTTGTTCATATTGCCGTTGAAGAATTGGTTGTTCAAGGCGGTAAACAATAATGGTGCGGTCTCGCCGGAAATTCTGGCCACGGCCAACAAGATACCGGTCATGACGCCAGCCTTCACCGCACGTAAGCGTATCAGCAAGGCGACCTTCCAACGCGGTGCCCCGAGTGCGAAGGCCGCTTCACGCAAGCTCGCCGGTACCAGACCGAGCATATTATCAGTGGTGCGTACTACCACCGGAATGGCGATCAGCGAGATGGCGATACTGCCAGCCCAACCGGAGAAATGGCGCACGTTGGCGACATAGATCGCGTACACAAACAAGCCGATAACGATCGATGGTGCCGACAACATGATGTCGGTGACGAAGCGGGTAATACTGCCGAACCAGCTCTTATCGCCATACTCGGCCAGATAAATACCGGCCAAAATACCGATCGGTGTCGAGATCAGGGTGGCACTGCCAACCATCATGAAGCTACCGACGATGGCATTCATCAAGCCGCCGCCGTCACTACCCGGGGCCGGGGTCGACTCGGTCAACATGTTGAGGTTGATGGCAGAGAAACCCTTGATCAGCAGGGTGAACAAGATCCACATCAAAAATACCAAACCGACCGCCATCGCCATCGATGACAGAAAGATTCCCAGACGGTGCACCATCAAACGGCGGCGGTAGACCGGATTGGCCGCACTGATGCTGATAGAATTTTGCATTATTTCGTTCCTTCTTTGCGACTCAGGCCGAGCAACATCAGTTTGGCAGCCGAGAGGACGATGAATGTGATGACGAACAAGATCAAGCCAAGCAAGAACAGCGAGGACACATGGAGTGTGGTTTCGGCTTCGGCGAATTCATTGGCCAAGGTCGACGCGATACTGTTACCGGCGGAGAACAAGGACCAAGATAAGCGGTGGGCATTACCGATAACGAAGGTGATGGCCATGGTTTCGCCGAGTGCGCGACCGAGGCCGAGCATGACGCCACCGACTACACCGATTTTCGTATACGGTAAAACAATCTTGCGCACCACTTCCCATTTGGTGCAACCGAGGCCGTAGGCCGACTCTTTCAGTACCGGCGGCACGACTTCGAACACATCGCGCATCACCGAAGTAATGAAAGGAATGATCATGATGGCGAGGATGATGCCGGCGGCCAAAATACCGATGCCTATCATCGGACCCGAAAACAAAATGCCGACGATGGGCAACTGCCCCAACGTCGCGTGCAAGGCCGGTTGGACGTAGTCGGCAAACAGCGGGGCAAACACAAACAAACCCCACATGCCGTAAATAATACTGGGCACACCGGCCAATAATTCTATCGAGGTGCCGAGCGGGCGCTTGAGCCAAGCCGGGCAAATTTCGGTGAGAAACAAGGCGATCCCGAAACTGATGGGGAAAGCGATCAATAAGGCGATGATCGAGGTAGCGAGCGTACCGACAATGGCGATCAAACCACCGTATTTGTCATTGACCGGGTCCCACTCTACCGTGGTGACGAAGGCCAAGCCGAATTCGCGCATGGCCGGCAGGGCGTTGACGAATAAGGAAAAAATAATGCCTAACAAGACAATCAACACCAAGGCAGCGAAGCTCAGTGTGAGTTTATGAAAAAAGAAATCTTGCCAGCGCTGGCGGCGCATGACGAGCGCCATCTTGGCATCACTGAGCTTGGCAGCGAACGGAAAAGGAAGGGCTTCAGGCATAGCAATGGATGCGGTCATAATGACGGATGGGGTATTGGCGGGCATATGTGCTTTTCAGCAAAAGGCCGAAAACACGAGGTTTTCGGCCTGACAAACAGGTTACATCAATAAATTAATGATGCAACAATTGGAAAGTTACCAAACAGCTTTACCGGAAGCATCCTTGATTTTTGCTTTCCAGTTATCTTCGATCAGTTTCACTACCGGTACTGGCAATGCGACGTAATCGAGGTCAGCAGCCATAGCGCCACCGTTTTTATATGCCCAGTCAAAGAATTTCAACACTTCTTTACCTTGCACGCCATCAGCTTGGGCTTTGTGCATGAGGATGAAGGAAGCGCCAGTGATAGGCCAAGTGGCTTTACCCGGTTGGTTAGTCAAAACCAAGTACATGCCCGGTGCTTTGGACCAGTCGGCATTGGCAGCAGCAGCCTTGAAATTCGCATCATCCGGCTCAACAAATTGGCCATCTGCATTTTTCAGCATGGTGTAGACCATTTTGTTTTTCTTGACGTAGGCGTATTCCACATAGCCGATCGAGTTTTTAATGCGCTGTACGTTGGCGGCGACGCCTTCGTTACCCTTGCCACCCAAACCAACCGGCCATTTGACGGCAGTCGAAGAACCGACCGAAGCTTTGAAGTCGGCATTGACTTTGCTCAGGTAATCAGTCCAGAGGAAGGTTGTGCCGGAACCGTCGGAACGGTGAACGACCGTGATTTCTTCGTCCGGCAATTTGATGCCAGGGTTGAGTGCGACGATTTCCGGCGCATTCCATTTGAGAATTTTGCCAGAATAAATGCCAGCCAAGACATCGCCAGTCATTTTCATCGTACCAGGAGCAACGCCCGCCAGGTTGACGATAGGTACGACGCCGCCGATAATGGCTGGAAACTGCGTCAAACCTTCAGCATCGAGCTCTTCAAGCTTCAGGGGCATGTCAGAGGCACCGAAATCGACTGTATGTGCTTTGATTTGCTTGATACCGCCGCCAGAACCGATCGATTGGTAATTGAGGCCAATGCCGGTAGCTTTTTTGTAGGCTTCGGCCCATTTGGCGTAAATTGGGTACGGGAAGGTCGCGCCGGCACCGGTAATATCAGTAGCATGGGCTAACGAAAAACAAAACGCCATACTGGCCGCTGCGATCAGGGATTTCACAATACGAGATTTAGACATGTTCACCTCAGGGTTAAAATAAGTTGCTTTCCACGTGAATGCACTCTACAAGTCAATTGTGACAGGATCATGACGACTTGAAATATACTTGAAATATTTAATTTTTGACCACTTTTCTGTCATAAACTTGTCATGTTGCTCAACTAGAATAAGGTCGTACACTTATGTGGGCCTTCATGACATGCAAAAAACTATGCCAAATCCAGAAGTCATCAGCAATACAGCTGAAGTCAGCGAAACCCAGCCAAGCGAGAATGTTGAAAACAAAGTGATCATCAAAGCGGCCAAACGCAGTCCGCCTCAAAAAACCTTGAAAGAGGTGGTCAAAGAGTTGCCACGCTCGGTGATTTTTCTCGATCGTGAAATGTCACAGATCGCTTTCAACTGGCGGGTACTGGCACAAGCCGAGGATAAAAGCATTCCGCTGCTCGAGCGGCTCAAGTACTTGTGTATCGTTGGCAGTAATGTTGATGAATTTTTTGAGGTGCGCGTCGCCAGCCTGCTGGCACAGAATACGGTCGATGGCGAATTGGTCGAGCACGCCAGCTTTCAAGCTATGCTCAAACGGATCAGCGACGAATGCCATCAACTGGTACAGCGCCAGTACGAATTATTAAATCAAGACATCCTGCCGCAACTGTCTAAAAAAGGCATACATCTGCTGCGTCATACCGACCGCACCGAAGAACAGCGCGCTTGGGTGAAGAGTTATTTTGACCGCGAGGTGCGCCCGCTGCTCACGCCTATCGGCCTCGATCCGGCCCATCCATTCCCGCAAGTGGTGAATAAGAGTTTGAATTTCATCGTCTCCTTGGCCGGCAAAGATGCTTTCGGTCGCGGTACGGCGATCGCCATCGTTAAAGCACCGCGCGTCCTGCCGCGTATCATTCGCTTGCCCGATGAGATTTCCCCTAAGGGGCTGTCGTTCTGTTTACTGTCCTCCATCATTCACGCGCACATTGGCGATCTGTTCAATGGTCGCGAAGTGATCAATTACTCGCAATTTCGCGTCACACGTGACAGCGATTTATGGGTTGATGAAGAAGAAGTGAAAAATCTGCGCCAAGCCTTGCAAGGCGAGTTGCAGACCAGGCAGTTCGGCGCAGCGGTGCGTCTTGAGG
Source organism: Undibacterium sp. 5I2 (assembly GCF_035019605.1). Taxonomy (NCBI): domain Bacteria; kingdom Pseudomonadati; phylum Pseudomonadota; class Betaproteobacteria; order Burkholderiales; family Oxalobacteraceae; genus Undibacterium; species Undibacterium sp. 5I2. The sequence goes on from NZ_JASJVS010000017.1 coordinate 19,600, forward strand.
TAGCGAAAAATTGCCCGGAAGATTTAGCGCGCTTTTTGCTGGAGCAATTCAATCTGACGCCCGATCGTTTATATCCGGTCGATGGCCCGGTCAACATGGTGCGCTTGGGTGAGCTGGTCGACCACGTCAAGCAAGCCAATTTACGCTTCCCCCCCTTCTCCCCCAAAGCCATCGCCAAGTACGCGCATGCCGATGTCTTCAGCGTGTTGCGCAAGCAAGATATTCTGTTACACCATCCGTTTCAGCCGTTTCAAACCGTGATCGACTTCATTCGCTCGGCCTCGCTCGATCCGGCTGTGGTCGCGATCAAGCAGACGATTTACCGTACCGGTATGAATTCCGATCTGATGGAGTCGCTGATCACGGCGGCCCGACTCGGTAAGGAAGTCACGGTGGTGGTGGAGTTGATGGCGCGCTTTGATGAGGAAGCCAATATCAATTGGGCCGATAAGTTACAACGCGCCGGTGCCCAAGTGGTATACGGTGTGGTCGGATTAAAAACCCATGCCAAGTTGGCACTGGTGATACGCCGCGAAGAAAACGGTATCTTGCGCCACTACGCCCATCTTGGTACCGGTAACTACCATCCGTCGACCACGCGCTTTTATACCGATTTCGGCTTACTCACGGCGCATCCCGGTATGGCCGCCGAAGTCAGCGAAGTGTTCATTCACTTGACTGGTCTGAATAAACCGAAAAAACTCGAGTATCTGTGGCTGGCACCGTTTGCGCTGCAACCGCAGATCATCAAGGCGATACGCAATGAAGCGCGTATCGCCCGCGAGGGACGGCCTGGTCGCATCATCGCAAAAATGAATGCCTTGCTGGATGAATCGGTGATTCGCGCTTTATATGCGGCCTCGGCCGATGGCGTGAAGATCGATCTGATCATTCGCGGCGCCTGTGCGCTGCGCCCCGGTGTTGCTGGTTTATCAGAAAATATTCGCGTGCGCTCGGTGATCGGTCGCTTCCTCGAACACAGCCGAATTTATTACTTCCGCAACGATCTGGCGCATGATATGTATCTGGCCAGTGCAGACTGGATGAGCCGGAATCTGTTCCGTCGCATCGAAGTCGCCTTTCCGGTGCTGGAAAAATCGCTCAAGAAACGCATCCTGTCGGAAGGATTGGAGCCGTACTTGAAAGACAATGTCAATGCCTGGGTGCTCGATTCAGATGGCAATTACGAACGTAAAAAAGCCCGTCAGAGCGCTGGAAAACAAAGCTTGTTCTGTGCCCAGCAATATTTGATGCAACAATTAGGTTCCCTGTCGGCACCGGAGAGCGATTGATGGATTTAATACTATGGCGTCATGCCGAAGCTGAATTGGCCGGTATAGGCATGTCTGATGCGGCGCGCAAATTGACTGGCAAGGGTATCAAACAAGCCGCTAAGATGGCACTGTGGCTAGACAGTACCCTGCCCGACACTTGCCGCGTCTTGGTCAGCCCGGCGCTACGCACACGAGACACCGCCGAGGCGCTGGCTGCGCGTGGGAGAAAAATCAAACTAGTCAATGAATTACAAGTCGACAGCAGTCCGCTGCAGGCACTGGAAGCGGCCAACTGGCCAAACAGCCGTGAACCGGTGCTGCTGGTGGGGCACCAACCTTACTTAGGTCAGATCGTCAGTTTCTTGCTGCACATGCCTATGCATGAGGTGGCGATTAAAAAGGGAAATATTTGGTGGATTTCACAGAAACAAGATGAAGATGGCAGCAGCAAGATTTATCTGAAAGCCGTGATGGCACCGGAATTAGTGCTGAAATAATGTGTGCAGCAAGCGCTGCCCGAACTCATACCGCCAGCGTATCGAGTTCATCAGCGGCGCTGTGCAACTGAGTTTGCGGCGCGTGCACGATATCATGCCAAGTCACGAGACTCAACTTGCCATGAGCATCTTCGACCAAGGCTGAAAGACTCTCGACCCAATCACCGTCATTACAATACAAAATGCCGTTGATATCGCGAATTTCCGGCTTATGTATGTGACCGCAAATGATGCCATCTACCCCTTTACGACGCGCTTCATCAGCCAAAGCGTCTTCAAACTGCGTGATATAACTGACCGCATTTTTGACTTTCAACTTCAGGTACTGCGACAAAGACCAGTAAGGTAAACCGGCGCGGGCGCGCCAATTATTGAAGATTTGGTTGAATTTTAAAATCACGGTGTAGAGGTTATCACCGAGGTAGGCAATCCATTTAGCACAAGAAATGACGGCATCGAAACGATCGCCGTGCAATACCAACATGCGCCGACCATCGACGGTCGTGTGCACGAGCTCGTCACGAACTTGAATGCCACCGAAATCGAGATCGATGAATTGACGTATCGACTCATCGTGATTGCCCGGTACAAAAATCACATTCGTACCCTTTTTGGCTTTCTTGAGTACCGTCTGCACCACGTTGTTATGGGTTTGATCCCAATACCAGCGCCGCTTGAGTTGCCAGCCGTCGATGATATCGCCGACCAAATATAAAGTCTCGGAGTCGGTCGCGCGTAAAAACTCCAGCAGTTTGGCGGCCTGGCAGCCACTGGTTCCCAGATGCAGATCAGAAATCCAAATCGTACGAAAGCGCATCACTTCGCGCTTGCCGGTCTTGTGTAATTTCTTGTTCAGAAAGTGCTCGGCCGCGCTCATTGTCTTCATTCCACCGTACCGTAATGGCGCGCATAACGATCATCCAAATTCGCCAGCGGCAGCATGACGAACAGATCGGCACAATGAAAATCAGGATCCCAAGCCGGATCACCACAAACCCAGGCACCGGCACGCAAGTAACCTTTCAGCAGCGGTGGGATGCGTGCCGTGACATTGCTGATATCGATGTCTTCAACTGGGAATGGTAATAATGGTGCCACCCGATATTCGATCGGGCAGAAATCACGCTCACTGAGGCCACGATAAATCGCCGCCGCATTTTGGCCACCATCGGTGAGGCTGATGCTGGCGCAACCGATCAGGTGCGAGCAGCGTTCACGCCGCATATAAGCGGCCAAGCCTGCCCACAACAGCATGATGACGGCACCGCTGCGGTAGTCGGGATGAATACAAGCGCGCCCGGCTTCGGCCACGCTGTTGCGCACATTATGCAGGCGCGATAAATCAAATTCGGATTCGGAGTAGTAACGACCGAGCTCACGCGCGGCATTCGGTCCCAAGATACGGTAGGTACCGACCACCTTGAGAGTTTTGGTGTCACGTACGATCAGGTGATCGCAATGCGCATCAAATTCGTCTTTGTCGAGCCCATCAGGATTGGCCAGCGCCGACAAGCCCATGCTTTCAATGAATACCTTGTAGCGCAAGCGCTGAACTTCCTTGACTTCCTTGGCCGTCGTAGCCAGGCTGAGATTGAGTTTGGAAAAGCTCGGATTAGCATCCGCGGGTATGGTCAGTAATCGCATTCATCGTCCTTGGTAAATTTTTGTCCGTGCGCACCCACACTGTAAAGAAAGCTCCCGGTTCGGCTACACCGATCGAATTAACGTCCCGGGCGGTTTCAATACGAAGCAGGATAAAGGAGGATTACTTCAAGACGATGACAGGCCGATGTCGCCACGATGACAGATGAAAAAACAACAGCCTCCCGAGCCAGGGCTGGCCAGGGAGGCTGAAAGCGGAACATCAAAGTGCGTCGGCTTATTTTTCTTTCTTCGGTCGACCGGCCTTGAGCGGCGCAAGTTCGGCGATCATTTTTTTCAAAGTCGCTACCTCAGTGGCATGCAACAAGGCCAAGCCAATGCGCAGCAATTGACTTTTCTTGACCTCGACACCAGCCTTCAAACAGGCCTTTTTCACCAAGCCGAGCACGGCATACTCGGCTTCGGGCATGGTGAAGCTGTCGCGTACCAGTTTTGCTTTACGCGGTTTTTCCAGGGCGGCCGGGGCCGGTTTCGCCACGGCTCTGACACTGAGCGGTTTTTGTGCCGGCTTACTCGGTGTCGCTGGTTTTGACTGCGGTTTTGCTGCGGCCGTTGGCTTGAGCGCAGATTTGGCAACGAGCTTCGCGACCGGCTTGGTGGCAAGCGGTTTTTTGCGGGCCGGTGCAGCGGCTTTTTTCAGCGCTGCTGCCGGTGCCACCGCCGCACTCGGTACAACGACTGCCGGCGCGGCAGCGGGGTCTTGCTTCTTAGTTGTGACAGTTGCCATTTCGGCCTCCCATTTTAAAAAGGTAAATTATATAAACAATATGCCGACAAAGAATAATAAGCAAGCATAAAGCCTGCAGATGACAGGCTGATTACCAATTTGCACCGCTGCGTGATTGCCGCAAGGCATGAGATAATCGCGCCGAATCGAATTATCCCACCTACCGCTTACCTATCCACTATGCCAAACATCATGACACGTCTGAGCTATTTTCTCTCTCTACTGGCATTGCTGCCACTCGCCGCTAGCGCCGTGGAAATTCAAGGTGCCGGCTCCTCGGCCGCCGCACCACTGTACCAAAAATGGGCCCAGGCCTACACCAAAAACAACAGTGATCAGCTCAATTATGAACCGGCCGGGTCCTCGGCCGGGATTAAGAAAATCAAAGAAAATCAAGTTGATTTCGGTGCCAGCGATGTTGCCATGTCGCGTGCAGACTTAAAAAAAGCCAAGTTGATTCAATTTCCTTCTGCTATTTCCGGCGTGGTCATCGCGATCAATGTACCCGGCATACGATCGGGCGAATTGCGCCTCGACGGGACGGTGCTGGCAGCAATTTTCTCCGGCACCATCACGAGCTGGAATGACGCCGCCATTGCTGCACTCAACCCTGGCCTGCGCTTACCGGCAAAGAGTATTGCGGCATTTGTCCGTCAAGACGGTTCCGGGACAACGTGGAATTTCACCGATTATCTGTGCAAAATCAGCCCGCAATGGCAAACCAAGTTCGGCAAAAATTTTACCATCGCTTGGAATAGCAGTCTGAGCCAAGTTAAAGGCAGCAGCAACATATCGGCCAGCCTGAGAAAAACTTCCTATAGTATTGCCTATATCGATTACAACTATGTGGTGCAAGATAAATTGGATGTGGCGCAGTTACAAAACCGTGAGGGCAAGTTTTTAACACCGTCGCCAGAAGGATTTTCTACCGCCTTGACAGCCAGCAGCTGGAAAACGCAAGGGAATTTTGAAGAAACGCTGACAGACAAACCGGGTGCCAAATCTTGGCCGATCACCATGGGTACTTTCATCCTCATGCAACAAGCCGCCAGCCAAGTGGAAAAATCACGCGCGACCCTGAAGTTTTTCACTTGGGCCTTCATGCAGGGTGATCACTACGTCAACAGCGTCGACTTGGTGCGCTTACCTGATAGCATGCAAGCGCGCGTGTTCAAGGAAATGACCACGGTCACCGATGCCAGCGGCAAACCGCTGAGCTGGGATATTCAATCGACGGCACCTTAACAGATCAATCGGCCGGAGCTGTGCGATACGGATTGACCTCGGACGCGCTCACCGGCCCGCCCTGGTTACCCCAACTGCCGCGCACATAGCTGAGCAGCGCGGCGATGTCGGCATCGCTGAGCTGCGGGCCGAATGGTGGCATGCTGTACGGCCGCGGATTGCCGACTGTCAGCGGAGTAAAGCCACCATTGAGGACGATACGGACAGGATTACCGATATGCGCAGACTGCAGCGCGCGGTTACCGGCCAAGGCAGGATAAATGCCGGCTACACCGCTGCCGCTGGCACCATGACAATCGAGGCAATGGTCGGTATACAATTTTTCGCCTTGCTGCATGATTAATGTGAGCCGGGTTGGCGACAGCGGCGGCCGCGCCAAGGCGCGCTCGAGCAGGTCGGGTGCCGGTACCTCGCTGCGTGGCAAGGCCTGCAGATAACTGAGCATGGCAGCGCGGTCGGCGTCATTCAAATACTGTAAACTCTCAATCATTACCTCACTCATCGGTCCGCTCATCACACTGGCTTTGCCTATGCCGGTTTGTAACAGGCGCGTCGCCTCAGCCTTCGTCAGTACGCCCAGGTGCGCTTGCGCCGGGTCGAACAATGAGGGCGCATACCAACGTGAGATCGGCATCTCGGCACCGCTGAAATCGGCCGTGCCGCGATTGGCCCCCAAACTATTGCGCGGGCTGTGGCAAGCGCTGCAATGCCCGAGGCCATTGACCAGATAAGCCCCGCGCTTGAAGGCCGGCGTGGCAGCAGGTTCGGCGACAAACACTTGTGCTTGAAAATACCAAGCGCGCCACAGCGCCAATAAGCGCCGCTCACTATACGGAAAACGCAACTGATGCGGTAGGCGTGGTGTCGCCACTGCTGTCACCGTCTGCAGGTAAGCAAACAGGGCATCGGCGTCGCTGCGCGTGATCTGAGTGTAATTCGGATAAGGAAAGGCTGGGTACAGTAAGCTGCCATCACGCGACTTACCAAAATGCAGAGCCTGCCAAAAATCGCCGGCACTCCAACTGCCTATGCCATTGCGCAGGTCTGGCGTGATGTTCGGCGTACTGAATTGACCGAATTCACTGGCGATCAAACGACCACCGGCATAGGCACTGCCACCGCGCGCGGTATGACAGCCTTGGCAGTTGCCGATGCGTGCCAAATACGCGCCGCGCTGTTGTTGTTCGATTAATGCCTTACCACTGAGCAAGGCCGGCGAAGCCGACACCGCTGCCGTGACATAGCCGAATTGATAAGCCCAGACGCATAGCAAGAAGACGGCGGCCAGCAAACTCGCCGCGATGATGATCAAGCGGCGTTTCATTTCCTGTCCTTCTCGGTATAGGCAACGCTGCCGCAGTGCAGCGGCATGAGGAAATCAGCTTGAGCGCTGCCCGCCTGCGCCTGCGCTGGTACAACTTGCGTGGACAACCAGGCTGACACGGCACCGATATCGCTCGCGCTCAGGCGCGCGGCAAGCACTTGCATGCAATCGGGGGCTTGGGCATGCCGACTGCCGGTTTGCCAGGCACCGAGCTGGGCCACCAAGTAATCGCGCGGCAAACCGATCAGGCCGGGAATGAAGGGTGCCACCCCGGTCATGGTGGAACCATGGCAAGCTATGCAAGCCGGCAAATGCCGTTGCGGATCACCTTGATGCACCAAGATACGGCCACGTTCCAACACGGCCGTCGACACCGCGGGCGCGGGCGGTGGCGCGAATGGCGGATGCTGGGCGGAAAAAAATTGGGCGATTTCCAGCAAATACGCATCACTCATCTGCGCCACCAGCGCGTTCATCAAAGGATAGAGTCGCTTGCCGTCACGAAAATTAGTCAATTGATTATATAAATAGCCATCCGGCTTACCAGCGATGCGCGGATAGTAGCCGTCGCTGCCGGCTCGTCCTTGCGAACCATGGCAGGCGGTGCAGGCCTTGAGCCGCTGTGCCATACTGTCGGGAACTTGTTGCGCCGCCAACAGCGGCGCAACAAATAAGAGCGGCAAGAGGGAAAAGAACGCGCGCAGCGCATTATCAGGGCGTAGTCGGTCGGCCAGAAAGCGCAATGTGTACCGCAACATTGTTGCCCTTAATCAGGGAAGAAAGCGTATAGCTTAACAGCTTGCCGAAAAATACAGTGGCGCATTTTTTTTGCACGGATACACGCTCAAAGCGCACGGGATGCTTGACTTCTGCATGCTTTTTCCGAAGCACTTTGCCGCAGTGCACGAGCACTGGCGACTGTAGGCATTTTATTTTCAAAAAATGCATACAAACCTTGTCAAGAAGTGCTAAGCCGAGGATAATTCGGCGCTCGCGTCTCTATGGAAGCATGGATTACATCTGCGCTTCGCCAGTAGGACCCAGTTTGAGCAAGATGACAGCACCGCCCTTATCGGCATCGCCCGCTTTCACCAGTGGGCTAGTGGACAGCTGAATTCCACTAGTATCATCCGTGTAAGCAGTTGATCAGAAAATCAGATCGTCAACAGCCTGTCGCCATTGCCATTGCCATACACTAATGACAAGCCTTTGTTGTCGCACTTGATTTTGTTACATGAAAAATAGTTTAACTGACTCACCTATTTCTGCTCCGAAAACAGGCTCGACACTCACTTTAGGTAAGAAAAACCTGTCGCTGAATCGTCCTGCGGTGACGCCTGTCGACGCTAGTGACACCAGCGCATCGGCTAGTGTCGAGCACGACGAGAGCGATGCCGCCAACGCGGCAACGCCAACCATGGTTGTCACCAAGCGCCGCTCGCGTTTGCAAGCGGTGTCGGCAGAAGCGATGATCGCACCGGTAAAAACCCTGACTGCGGAAGATATTGAGGCGCTCAGCGCCCTGCCCTATGCGCCAGATGAGCTCAGTGCCGAGGCCGCGAACTTGAGTGGGGATGATGACGTCACCGCGGCCGACAGCAACACTGCCAGCGAACAAAGAGCCGAAGTCAAAACAGAAATTCGCGCTGATTTGAAAGCGGAATTACAAACTCTGTCAGGTGCCGATATCGCCAAACCGCGCGCGGTGGTAATACGGAAAACGGCGCCTAAGTTGGCCAAAAAATTATTACTCTCGGATCAGCCGCATACCGCGGTACCCGTATTAAAACGCGAAGCGCGTATCGGTTCCGGCAAATTTGCCGCCGCCGCACCGGTGACCACGCTCAAGCCGGTGATCGTCAACGACAAGCTGCGCAGCAGTGTGCCGCCAGCCGCCAGTGTACGGCCAGTCACGCTCGGCATAAGTAGCGTGACGGCGATGCCGACAGCGTTGCCGGCGGCGCTGACACCGACAGCCGCGCTGGTCGCAGCAGTTGCACCGATGGCGGCCGCAGTCGAGTTGTCAGCGGTAAAAGCCGCAGCAGTCGCAACAGTCGCTTTTGCCGCCGTCGACACCTCGCAGTACGTCATGCCTGGCAGTAAAGAGCCGGCCAAGCGCGGTCGCAAGCCCAGCGAATTCCAATTTGAAAACGATGAAATCCAAGCGCTTAACGCCGCCGAATCGGCTGAAATGAAGCGCGCGGCCCGAGTTCGCACGAAAAAACCGGGTGTCGCAGCCAATAGCGAAGAGCAACTGGAACAATACCGCAAGCAGTTAACCAAGCTGATACGTCTGGGTAAAGACCGTACTTATCTCACGCACGCAGAAATCAATGATCACCTGCCGGAAGAAGTCGCTGATCAGGAAATGATTCAAGATGTGATCAGCACGCTCAATGACATGGGTATAGCGGTATATGACAGCGCGCCCGATGCCGCTATGCTGCTGCTGACCGATAATGTCGCCACGGCCGTCAGCGATGATGAAGCTGAGTCGGTGGCAGCGGCAGCCTTGGCGACGGTCGATTCCGATTTCGGTCGTACCACCGACCCGGTGCGCATGTATATGCGCGAAATGGGTGGTGTCGAACTATTGACACGTAGCGGCGAAATTGAGATTGCCAAGCGAATTGAAGATGGCTTGAAAGATATGGTTCAGGCGATTTCAGCCTGCCCTGGTACGATCAAAGAAATTCTCGTCATCGCTGCCAAAATTGCCAGCGATGAAGTCGGTATCGACGATATTATCGATGGCTTGCTGAGCGGCGACGACCAGAATGCTCTGCCACTCATCAACGAAGTCGAAGAAGCCGACGAAGAAGACGATGAGGATGCTGCGGCCCATGTCGGCGGCATCAGCGATGAACAATTATTACAATTGAAAGCGGCTTCGCTGCAAAAATTTGCCGTGGTTGCGCAAAGTTTTGAGATCATGCAAGCGGCGCGCGCGCGCGATGGTTATCAATGCGCCGAGTATGCCCAAGCCCAGCAAGCGATTGCTCGCGAACTGCAGGGTCTGCGCTTCACCGTGAAAACGGCGGAAAAGTTGTGCGATACCTTGCGCAAACAAATGAAAGATTTGCGCGCCAACGAAAAGCAAATGCTCGAATTGCTGGTCAATAAATGCGGTATGCCACGCAATTATTTCATCGATATGTTACGTACCCATGCGACCAACACCAGTTGGCTCGAACATGAGATGCAATCGACACAGCCGTATGCCGCCGCCGTAGCACGTCATATCCATGCGGCCCGCGAGTTACAGCAAAAATTCATTCAGCTTGAATTGAGCGTGGAATTGCCTTTGGCTGCGCTGCGCGACATTAATAAACAAATGATCGCCGGTGAAAAGCGTTCCGGCGAAGCGAAACGCGCGATGACCGAGGCCAACCTGCGCCTGGTCATTTCGATTGCGAAGAAGTATGTCAACCGTGGTTTGCAATTCCTTGATCTTATACAAGAAGGCAATATCGGTTTGCTCAAAGCCGTCGATAAATTCGAATATCGGCGCGGTTATAAATTCTCTACCTATGCTACTTGGTGGATACGTCAGGCTATCGCCCGCGCGATTGCCGACCAAGCGCGCACCATCCGTGTGCCGGTGCATATGATAGAAACCATCAATAAGATGAACCGGGTGCGCCGCCAATTGTTGCAAGCCAGTGGTGTCGAACCGGAACCGGCAGCGATTGCCGAAAAAATGGGCCTGCCCGAAGTGAAAGTGCGCGAAATTTTGAAAATCGCCAAAGAACCGGTCTCGCTCGATGTGCCTATCGGTGACGATGGCGACTCGCAGCTCGGCGACTTCATCGAAGACAGCATGACCATGTCGCCGATGGCAGCGGCGATGCAAGCCTCGGTACAGCAAAAACTCAAAGAAGCACTCGATACGCTGAGCCCACGCGAAGCCAAAGTGTTACGCATGCGCTTTGGTCTGGAAACGACCAGTGAATTCACGCTCGAAGAAGTCGGCAAGCAGTTTGAAGTCACACGCGAACGGATTCGTCAGATCGAAGCCAAGGCGATGAAAAAACTGCGCCACCCGGGCAAAGCCGATCATCTCAAGAGCTTAATGGAAAGTCAGTAAGGGCAGCTGTCCAGAAATTTGGCAGCAGACAGCAGCACTTGCATGGACTTGCAAGTGCTCTTTTTTTGCGCGTCGCGTATTGGCTCAGGCGAGTAAGAACGACAAAAACATATCTACCTGTTCCAGTCGCGCAGCCAAACTGCCTTGCACCAGTACATGGGCGATCTCGCGTTGCTCCAGCAAGGCCAGCAATTGCTCATGAATTTGCTGCCGCACGGCGGGCGATTCGCGTTGCAAACCATCGGCCACCCATGGCGTATCGGGGGCAGTGACGAGGGTCAGCGCATAGCGTTTGGCGTGGTCTGCGGCCAAGCCCAGCAGAGCCGGCTCAGCACTGCCAAAATAATGTTCACTGTAGAGTGCGGTCATCAACGGCGTCGTATCGCAAAACAGCCAATTTTGAGCTTGCTCGGCGAGTGCATCTTCGCGCGCGAGCTGGGTCGCGGCGATGCCTATCTGTTCTTCGGCGCGCGGTACACGGCCATGCAGATCGACGAATTCACGTAAATATTCCGGCACCCAGAGTGTGTTGAATTGTTTCGCCAGCGCTTCGGCCAGCATCGACTTGCCCGATGATTCGGCACCGACGATAGCAATTTTCGGCAGACTCACGCCACGCTTCATACTGTTTGACATACCCGACTCCAAGAGCGCCAGCCGACCACAGCCAAAATAACGAAAATCGCATACAGCACGGCGGTCAGCAGTAAATTTTTATAGATATATAAGCCGACATAGAGCACGTCGACCACGATCCAGACTTGCCAGTTCTCGATTTTTTTACGCGATAACAGTACTTGCCCCAGCAAGCTGCCGGCAGTCAGAAAGCCATCGACATGCGGCACATCGGTGTCGGTGTAGGCAGCGAGAAAGCGCGCCAGCACAAAAAATGCCAGCCCCCAGCTGAGCAGCGCCAGCCAGCGTGCGCCCAGCGCCAAGCGCGTCACCGCAATCCGCTCAGCGACGCCGCGCCGCCAACTGACCCAGCCCCACAAAGAAACCGCAATAAACACGGCCTGCAAGCCCATGTCACCGTACAATCGAGCAGCGAAAAACACCCAGGCATACAGGGCGGAAGAAATGATGGAAAATAACCAGGCCCAGTGAATTTGCCGGATATTGAAGGCCACCGTGACGAGCGCGAGAAAAAAGGATAACAGTTCGAGCAAACTGGTGCTCAAACCGAACAAGTTGATGGGATCGTTCATGGGAAGGCGCTGATGGGAGTTGCCCGCATTATCGACCAATCATCGCTCGCTGTCATCCCGGCGTAGCAAAATTGCTGCAACTTTGCTGTCTGTGCGCTCTTGATTGCGGGAAATTGTGGTTTTCCGTAGCATTGCGTATCACCGAATTCTTAACTTTTCTACGACGATGAAAAAATTTAGCGGCTTCACCCTGATTGAAATGCTCGTTGTCATCGCTATTCTGGCGATTCTGGCGGCGCTGGCCTTCCCTACCTATCTGTATAAAATCATTCAGAGCCAGATAGCAGCAGCCTTACCGCTGGCTCAAATTGCACAGCGACCGGTTGAACTGGCTTGGCTGGCCGGGAATGCCATTCCTATCGATAATGCCAGCGCCGGTCTGCCAGCGGCCGATAAGATCGTCAATAATTATGTCTCGTCAGTGAGTGTAGACAATGGCGTGGTCAGCCTGACTTTCGGTAATCACGCCAACGGCGCTATCCGCGGAAAAATTTTGTCGTGGCGCCCAGCCATGGTCGACCATACCCACCAAGTGCCGGTGACCTGGGTCTGTGCAGCGGCTGCGGCACCGGCGAATATGCAGATACAAGGCACGGACCACACCAGCTTGCCAGTCGCGTATCTACCGCCTATCTGTCGCGCTCCAAACAAATAATCAGCCGCCGTGGCCGGTGTATTCACGCTGCTGCGCTCAGTTCAGATGGTGGGCGCAATCCGCGGCAAGAGCAAGCGAAACTCAGTACCAGCACCCAACTGGCTATGTAATTCAATTATTCCACCGATCACGCCGGTGACCAAATTATAGGCAATATTCATACCTAAACCAGAGCCACCTCGACCGAGCTTGGTGGTGAAAAACGGGTCAAATACTTTTTCCTGGTCACTCGCACTGATACCATTGCCATCATCAGAAAAAATGATTTCCACTTGTTCGTCTGACAGCAATCGACTGCGCAAATGCATGACCCCGACCGCCCTGCCATCGAAGGCGTGGACCAAGGCGTTAGTCATGAAATTGGTGATGATCTGGCCGAGCGGCCCAGGATAGCTATCCATCGCAATACCGACGGCTAAATCGGTGGTGAGCGAAAACGGCCCTTTTTTATACATAGGCGACAGGGTCGCGATGACTTCATCGAGCACCACTGCCAGATCAAACTGGCGCCGCTGACTGCTGGCCTGATCGACCGCTACTTGTTTGAAACTGCCGATGAGTTCGCGCGCGATGCCTAAATTGCGCATCAATAAGGCGGCGCCTTGGCGGCTGCTGTCGAGGTAACGCTCCAAGCTGGCGCGTTTGATTTGCCCACTTTCCAGCAGTTGAGAAAATTCACGGGTTTTATCTTCTAATGTGCTCGCTACCGTGACACTATTCCCGAGCGGCGTATTGAGTTCATGCGCGACACCAGCCACCAAGGAACCCAATGCCGCCATTTTTTCGGAACGAATCAACTCTTGCTGGGTGAGGCGCAAACGCTTCATGGCAGCGGCCAGCTCACTGTTAGCCTGCTCCAGATTACTGGTACGCTGAAGTACACGTTGTTCGAGTTGCGCGGTCATTTCACGAATTTCTTGTTCTACTTGTATTTGTCGCGTGACATCGAGCAGCGAAAAAATACCGACCGCCTTGCGGTTCATTTCCAGCAAGCGGGCTGACAGTTGGCAAATCAGGATAGCACCGTCTTTATTTCGAATCTGTACTTCAATTTGATCAACACTGCCGCCGCCGGCCAAGATCGACAGCAGCGCTGCCGGCTGGGCTGGGCTGCACCAGAATTCGGCCTCTGCGGCCGCTGCAGCCGAAGGCGCGCGACCGATCGAGCCGAATTGTTTAAGCCAGACATCATTGACTTCGGTAATTTTCCGACTGTCGAGATCAATCAAGCCCAGCGGTATAGGGGAGAATTGGAACAGACTCGAATACTTACTTTCATTTTCACGCAGTTGGCGCTCGGCCAGTACACGCGCATCTTCGGCCGCGATATCAGCATCAATGCTATGCGACGACAGCAACATATAACCTTGGTCTTCGAGGCCGAAGCGCGAACCCGACAGCACACACTGTACGACCGAGCCATCTTTGCGACGAAATGCCACCTGCATATTGCGCACTTCACCGTCGGCCATGATTTTCGCGATCAGATCACTACGCTGCTGTGGATTCACCCACAGATTCAAGTCGGCCGAACTAAGTCCGATCACTTCCTCGCGACTGTAACCGAGTAAAGGTGCCCAATTGCGGTTGACATCGACGTAGATACCACCTTCCAGCCGAGTGATGGTTAAGGTGTCGGGCACGAGCTGAAAGACGGTCGATAAGAGTTTTTCGCGCAATTGCAGCTCGCCTTCGATTTTCTGCCGCTGTAATTCGGTGTCGCGCAATACCGTCACATCTTGAATCACGTTGATCACATACGTTTCGCCGCCAGTTTGAAAGCGCGCGGCTGACAGTGAAACATGAAATTCATGCCCATTTCTATGTCTGAAGCTGGCCTGAAAATCATGCAGCTCGCCATCCTGTTTCAGCTTGTCGACCATTTGCTGGCGACGTTTTGGGTCTATCCAAAAATCGAAATCTGCCGGCACACGCCCGAGCGACTCGGCGCGCGTATAGCCGGTGATATGCTCCCAGTGACGATTGACTTCGATGTAGACGCCATCACTTTCACGACAGATCAAGAGCACATCCGGCACCACTTGAAAAACTTTTTCAAACATGGCCTGACGTTCTTTGGTCAGTTGTTCGGCATCTTGCCGCTCGCGCCCCTGGTCTTGCAATGCCTGCTGGGCAGCGGTCAAGCGCGAATGAATGCCAGCGGCACCGGCGAGCAGACTGAGAAAGGCGATGCTGACTTCCAGCAGCGCGCGTGCACCACTGCTGTGCGCTGACAGCCGACTCAGCTGCGGCACAAAAATTTGTAAACCGGGCAACAATAACAGCAAGGACTCGAGCGCCAAGACAGTGGCGAACACCTGATAATGCAGCATCTGCTTGCTTTGGTCGCGCCACAAAGACCCGGCACAAGCCGCCATCAGCACACCGGCGTACAGATAAGCAGGCAGCAATTGCGCGCTCTGTGGGCGGGCGACAAAACTCAGCGTCAGCAAACTCAGTACCGCGACCGAAAACGCCAGCATGAGGCGTGGCAGATGCAGCGAGCGCTCCTGCTGCAAGCGCAGACTGACCCAGAGCAAGCTGGCAAAGACCGAAAACAGCACGCTGCCAAGCAAGCTGGGCCAAGCCCAAGCCGCCACCAACTGCGGCCACAACTGGCACAGTGCCAGCGTGCCGAACGCCGCACTCCAGTAGCGATTCGAACGACTAGGCATGCTTTGTCGGCTGACGTACATGAACAGCACCATGGTCAATAAGGGCACCAACACCACTACCAAGCTGTCGGTCGAGCAATCACACTGCGGCATACCTCTCCTAACTTCTCCGGAGTTCCGGAACGCGTTGATGCTGTAAAGAAAAAACATCTTGAATACTACGCTTCCTCACGCCGAGCGCGATGAAAATTTGAAACAGCTTGAACAGTTGATGCAGTTGACGCAATAAAACCAGAGAAACCCGTGCTGAGCGCTTGATTAAGCCCACCGCTTCACATAAGATAAACAAAAAATACTGACTATTCGCATCAAGGGGCCACTGATGGAACAAAGACACAGCAGATCTCCCGGTTTAGTATGTGACAACAGCTTTTTCAGCGCGGGCAGTTATGCCTTTGGCCGCGACTGCGGCGACACACCAGCGAGGCTGCGCTGCGCCGTGTTTTGCGACCATCCTGAGGCGCAGCTTGACGGTGCTGACGATGACATCAATTTTTTGGAAGAAGAGTGTGCCGATTCGACCTTGAAAGTCGAGCTGCACCCTTGGAAAATCCTCATTACAGACGATGACCTGACGGTGCATGAAACCACCCTGCTGGCATTGGGCGGCGTGCGCATTCACGGTCGACCACTGGCTTTCCTGCATGCTTATTCCGCCGCGGAAGCCAAACATGTGATCATAGAGAACCCCGATCTGGCGCTGATTTTGCTCGATGTCGTGATGGAAACCGTCGATGCAGGTCTGCAGCTGGTGCAAGTCATCCGCAAGGAACTGGGCTTACACCAGTTGCGCATCGTTTTGCGTACCGGTCAACCCGGCTACGCCCCCGCGAGTGAAGTTGGTCATCAGTTTGCCATCGACGGTTACACCACCAAATCGCAACTCACGCGCGCCATGCTGATTTCTGTGCTCAGCGACACGCTTGATGATGCCGCTGTTCCGGGTTTGCCGAATTAAGGCCTTTACTGCGCATCCGCCTGATTGGCCGGCGCGGCGCGCACGAAAGCTGGATGGGCCAAACACGCTTGATTGATACGCATCAAACCCGGTATGCCAGAAAAATCACAGTTAAACCGCTCGGCATTGGCAATTTGCGGAATCAAGAAGCAATCGGCCAAACCAGGCTGCTCGCCGAAACAATAGGTGCTGGTGCTGCCCTGTTGTTGTAATTTTTGTTCCAGTATCAATAAGCCAGTTTCACACCAGTGCCGATACCAAGCATTTTTTTGCTCTTCGCTCACGCCCAAGCTATGGCTTAAATAGCGCAGCACCCGTAAATTATTGAGCGGATGAATTTCGCAGGCAATCGACAGTGCAAAACTACGCACCGCCGCTCTGGCTGCGGGATCGGCCGGTAATAAGGCCGGACTCGGATAGACTTCGTCCAGATATTCGAGAATCGCCAGCGATTGCGTCAACAGTAACTCGTCACCGTCGTGGGTATCGATCAAGGTTGGAACCAAGGCTTCCGGATTGAGCGCCCGATACGCTGCGCTAAGTTGTTCACCGCCGTTTTTCACGAGATGCACCGCCAGTTGCTGGTAATCGAGCCCCTTGAGATTGAGCGCGATGCGCACGCGATATGAGGCCGAGCTGCGGAAATAACTGTAGAGTTTCATGCTGCTTCCTTCCTTATTACTCATTGGTGAAACTGGAAAATCAAACCAGTTCGACGGTGAGCGTAGCTAATCCATCGACCTGTGCCGTGAGCAGATCACCGCGTACAACCGATGCCACACCGGCCGGGGTACCAGTGAAAATCAGATCGCCGGCTTGCAACTGGTAGAGCTGCGAGAGTTCGACGATGATTTCGGCGACTTGCCAGATCATTTGATCGAGTCGGCCGCGCTGACGCTCGATGCCGTTGACCTGCAGGTCGAGACTGCCGCTAGTGAGAAAGTCAGCGCTAAGGTCGGTGCAGCGAGTGAGCGCACCGATCGGTGCCGAATGGTCGAAACCTTTAGCAGTACACCACGGCCGGCCACCCTGCTTGGCCTGCGCCTGCAAGTCGCGCCGCGTCATGTCGAGCCCGACCGCATAGCCCCAGATATGGCTGGCAGCGTCGGCTAATGTGATATGACTGCCACCGCTGGACAAGGCCACCACCAATTCCACTTCGTGGTGTAACTCCTTGGTACGGCTTGGATAAGGCATGCAGCCACGCGCGCCGGCGGCCACCGGCAGCACGGCATCGGCCGGCTTACTAAAGAAGAATGGTGCCTCGCGTCCGCTATCGCCCATTTCTTTGGCATGCTCGGCATAATTTCGTCCAACGCAATAAATTCGGTGAACCGGAAAGTAATCGGCACTGCCGACAACCGGAATAGCCGGCACGGCGGCTGGGGCAAAGACAAAGTTCATAAGATTTCCTGAATTTCAATAATGAGGATACTGCAACAAATTCCGACAACACCGATATAATCGACCTTCACCCTAAGGATACTATGACGACCATCACCTGCCTGCACCCGAAATACCTGATTCCTATTCTGCCACGTGGCAGCGTACTGACAGAACATGCGCTGGTCATGCAGGATCAGAACATCCTCGCGATTCTGCCGCAAGCCCAAGCACGTCAACAGTATCCGCAAGCCAGCCACATCGAACTCAGTGAGCACGCCCTGCTTCCAGGCTTGATCAACCTGCATGCCCACTCGGCGATGAGCTTATTGCGCGGACTGGCGAACGATCTCGGCCTGATGGAGTGGCTCAATGAGCATATCTGGCCAGCCGAAAAAACCCATGTCAACGATGCCTTCGTGTTCGATGGCAGCACGTATGCGATGGCTGAAATGATACGTGGTGGTACCACCACAGTCAACGACATGTATTTTCATAATGACGCGGTAGCGCGCGCCGGGCTGCATGCCGGTATGCGCACTATCGTCGGTTGCAGCATTCTCGAATTCCCCACTGGCTACGCCGACAACGCCGATGGCTATATTGAGAAGGCCCTGTCGGCCAGAAGCGCCTTCGCCGGCCAAGATGGGGTGGACTTCCGGCTGGCACCGCATGCGCCGTACACGGTAGCCGACGACACCTTCCGTAAAATCATCGCCCTGTCGAACCAATATCAGATGGGGATACACTGCCATATCCATGAAACGGCCGAAGAAATCAGCGGCAGCCTGAAACAATACGGGGTACGTCCGCTCAAGCGCCTGCATGGTCTGGGTTTGCTCAATGAGAAACTGATCGCCGCCCACATGGTGCATGCCGATGATGAAGAAATCGTGCTGTTGTCCCAGTTGGGCGTGCATGTCGCGCATAATCCGGTGAGTAACCTCAAGCTGGCTTCGGGTTTCGCACGCATTCATGCCATGCAAACTGCCGGCGTCAATGTCGGCATCGGTACCGACGGTGCGGCCAGCAATAATAAGCTCGATTTGCTGGGCGATTTACGCATCGGTGCCTTGTTAGCCAAAGCAGAGTCAGGCAATCCGACCGCGCTCAACGCTGCTGCAGCACTGGAAATGGCGACGCTGGGCGGGGCCCGCGCGCTCGGTTTGGCACACCGTATCGGTAGCCTCGAGAGCGGCAAGGCAGCCGATCTGATCGCAGTCGACTTATCGGCGCTGGAAACCCAGCCTTTGTTCGATCCGATCTCGCAGTTGGTGTATGCGGCCGGCCGCGAGCAAGTCAGCCATGTTTGGGTGAATGGGGTATGCTTAATGCAGCAACGCCAACTGACGCGTTTGGATCAGGCCGCACTGCTCGATAAAGCGCAATGGTGGCAACAACGTATCAGTGCCAGCATGACGCAGTAAGCCGATGCGGCCGTGCCGGCGCAAGCATTGTTCAGCCGACCAAACCGGCGGCGATATTGATGGAAAAACCGAGCACGGCCACATTGAAGAAAAAACTCAGCACCGACTGCGCCAGCACGGTCTTGCGCGCGCTGCGCGAAGTCACCAAGACATCGGAAGTCTGGGCGGCGACGCCGATGGTAAAAGAAAAATATAAAAAATCCCAGAAATCAGGCTGCGCCTCGTCATCAGGAAAGCGCAGCGCACGCTGCCGTTCCGGCGATTGATAAAATAGAACCGCATAATGAAAACAAAAAATCACCCCCAGCAAAGCCCAGGACCCAAGTACAGTGGCACCGGCAAACAGGTATTTGAGCGCTCTCAAATCGGCCGCGAGTTCACGCGTACCGGCTAATTCAAGTACGATGGCACCGATACTGATGATGGCCGACAGCGAGAGCACCACCAACACCATGACAGCACTGCGATCTTCACGCAGGGCCATCGCCTTGACATGGTGATGATTCGCGCGACTCATTAAAAACCCCATCAAGCACAAATACGACCAAACCCCGACATTCCAACTGAGCAAAGCACGGCTGGCCCAACTCCAGTGCTGTGGTAGAAAAAACAGACTGCAGAGGGCGAACAAGAAAGTGCCGACCAAGCGTGGGCGACGCAGAAAGAATTTTTTTGAGGGTGACATGGTATCGGTAAGAAAAAAGACAAAGTAGTATATTCTCAGATATAGTCGCAGCAGTAACAATACTTGCATAGGCAGTACCAGGAGCCATCAATGAGCACGCACAGTCAGTATTTACCTTTATCCAAAGTCAAGGCCGGCATGGTTCTGGCCGACGACTTGCTCGATAAAAGGGGGCATGTGCTGCTACCAGCCGGGCTTAGCTTAAGCGAGGCGACGCTGCATGCCATCGCCGCGCATGATATTCATCAATTACATGTCGAATCAAGTCCGATGTCCAGCGCTGACAGCGCTGCGCTGCAAGCGCACCAACTGGCCCGAATCGATCTGATTTTCCGCCAACATCCCTATACCTACCCGAATTCAGAATTGGAGCGACTGTTACGCTTGTATCGCAGCGGAGTGCCGTCATGATTACCCTGCCTCAGACAGAAATGCCGATCACGATCGAGTACCTGATCACGCATATCAAAGACTTACCAACGCTGCCGCAAGTAGCGATGGAATTGTTGAGCGACTTGGATAATGAAGATAGCAGCCTCGATTTCATCAACGAAAAAATCGCGATGGACCAATCGCTGACGGCGAAAGTGCTGCGGCTGGCAAATTCATCACACTTTGGTGCCAATTCTCGGGTCGTGACGATACAGCAAGCGACGACCTTGCTGGGAATTAAGCATATAAAAAATGTGATACGCATGAGCTTGCTCACCAATAGCCTGCCGCCGCCGGAATGCGCGGGCTTCGACTTTGTTGCGTTCTGGCGACATAGCATCGCCACCGCCACCTGTGCCGAACTGATTTCACGGGCATTGCACATGAAGCATGACTTCGCATTTACTGCCGGCTTGCTGCACGATATAGGCAGACTGGTGCTGGCGACCTATTGCCCGCTCGATTATGCGCAAACCTTGCTGTACCGCAATGAGCATGATTGCACCCTGCTGACTGCCGAGCATGCCATCATGCAAACCGATCATGTCGAGATAGGTCTTGCGTTGGCGAAACACTGGAAATTCGCCGAGGCACTGCAGGAAGCGATCAGCGGCCACCACCGTCCCGATGCCGCGGGCGTTCATTCGCTGGCTGCCATCGTTCATGTTGCCAATGCCATCGTTCATGCGCTGGATCTGGACGAAGAAGAAAATGAACTTGCCCCCTTGCTGTCTGGCCATGCTTGGGATACGCTGGGTCTGAGTGACACCGATTATCTGCATATTTTTCGTGAAACAGAGATGCGGTTTCAAGCTTTAAATCAAATTTTCATTTAATTACCTTTATTGCACATGTATTTGGACAAAACAATTTTGGAACAACTGATGGTTTTTAGCACTGCCACATATCGACTCGAAGACATTCATTTGTTTCGCGATATCACGGTAGAAAATTTGCGCTCCATCCGTGCGACCATCGCCCACTGCCCTATTGTCAAGGCCAGAAATGGACAAGTCGTTCTCGATGCCAACAGTTCCGGTTCGCGTCTGTACATCGTGCTCAGCGGTGCACTGGGCATTACCCGCCTCAATGAAGATAATAATCACATTGAAAATTCGATCACGCAATATTTGCCCGGCGAGTGCGTTGGCGAAATTTCGGTACTCGATGAAGAAATCCATTCCGCCACGATTTCTGCCTTGGTCGACAGCGATTTGCTGGTGCTCGAGGCAGAAATTTTGTGGCGGCTAATCGATGAATCGAATGGTGTGGCGCGCAATTTATTGCAATTACTTTCCTTTCGTATTCGCGCCGCCAATGCGCAAATCCGCAGCCGCCAAAAAGTCGGTGAATTTTATCGCCAATTATCTATGGTCGATGGCCTCACCGGCTTACATAACCGCGCCTGGCTCAATAGTCAATTACCGACCCTGGTCGAGCAATCGCAATCGAGTAAACACCCTTTGAGCATCATCTTGGTCGATCTTGATCACTTTAAGAAATTCAATGATGAATTCGGCCATTTGCTCGGTGATGATGCACTGCAAACTGCTGCCAAAGTGTTGAATGCCGGTTTACGACCTACTGATTTTGCCGCGCGTTACGGTGGCGAAGAAATGATGGTGATTCTGCCGTCCACCAGCGCCAAAGCTGCGCTCGGTGTGGCGCAGCGTTTATGCACACGCTTAGCCAAAACCAAGGTGTTTGCCGACAATAGAAAAGCCTTGCCGCACATCACAGGTTCCTTCGGTGTCGCCACCCTGCTTGATGAGCAAAGCACCAGCGATTTCATCAATGCGGCTGATCAGGCGCTGTACCGTGCGAAAGAACAGGGCCGTAACCGCGTCGCGGTGTAGTGAGGCGTTACGCAAGCACAGACAAAAAAAAAGGGTTCTCGCGAACCCTTTTTTTATTTCACTTCAGAAAAATCAGAAGCTATAACCTACACCAGCTGTCAACACGACAGGACGGAAATCAATCGTGGTTTTGCGAGCAATGCTACCGGTGGTGGCCGTCATATCGCTTTTGACCTGCGCTGTTGCCAGCGAAGCAACGAACGACCAACGGTCAGCAAACTTGTAGCTGAAGCCAACTTGCGCTGCAGCACCCCAAGAACTGGTCAGATCGATTTTAGTCGGGCCACCTGTTGCCAAATTGCCACTAGTAGTTGAGTTGGCATCAAAAAACTGTGTGTAATTCAAGCCGAGACCGACGAAAGGACGAAACTTGCTGGTCGGATCAAAGAAGTTATAGTTGATGAAAGCGGTCGGTGCACGTTGCTTCACCTGCGCCGTCACACCATACACTTCCAGGTTACCGCGGCCATAAACATTATGCTTAGGTGGCAAACCCATGACGATATCGAGATCGAAATGATCATTTAATTTGCGGGTATAAGCCAACAATAAAGTAGTCGCATTGCCGACATTGAGACCGGCCGGTTGTGGCGTCAAAAAAGCCGGGCCATTGCTGCTCAGATCAGCCGACTTCGAATGGATGTCGAGATTGATCAGACCAACACGCAAAGTGTTTTCTTGTGCCGCTACCGAAGCGCAGGCCAGTACCAGCATGGCACCGGCAACAGATTGGAATTTATTCATGTTAACGATTCCTTAGTGTGAGCTTGCCAGAACTTGCAGGAAGAAGCCACGTGCGGCCGCATTGCAGAACGGTGCAACCAAGCTGCCATGATAGACGCCGGCAACTGCTGCGACCGGATCTTGATTCGCTGTGACAGCCGCGCTGATCACGGCATTTTTTGCCGTCTTAAAACCAACTTTTGCCGCAGCATAAGGATCGGATACGCCGAGGATGGCGGAATCCACGTCGAGTACTTGCAGACCAGCCGTTGCGGCAACTGGGTAACCCATAGGGTAGCCGTGGTTGACGAAGAAGGCAGCGGTGGCAGTGGTGCTTTTGAAAAACACGGTAGGATCGCTGGAACCGCCACACATCATGACCGGTACGGTTGGCACATAGGTACGCAAGTCATTTTGCAAGGCACGAGCACGGACTTGGGTAGCTGGAGTACAAGCAACTTGCAACGATGGTTCAGCGCTGCTATTACACGGATTTTGTACCGCATCGCCAAGGAAGGCCGCGCGATAGCTCGATTTAATCAAATTGCCTGTGCCAAAGAAGCTAGCAAAGCCCGGGGTAACTGGTCCGG
Source organism: Undibacterium sp. 5I2 (assembly GCF_035019605.1). NCBI lineage: Bacteria > Pseudomonadati > Pseudomonadota > Betaproteobacteria > Burkholderiales > Oxalobacteraceae > Undibacterium > Undibacterium sp. 5I2. The sequence continues at coordinate 43,008 of NZ_JASJVS010000017.1, forward strand.
AATTCGCGGCAAACATATGCGTAGCAGGCAAGACACCGGCCGTAAACACATCAGTAATCGATGGGTAATTGCCAGGCAAAACAGTTTCTATCGTTGCGGCATACGGATCTTCGTAAATTTCACTGGCGCTGCCATACAGGTTGGCATACGACTTCTGCCAGCTGGTGGTAATCAATGGCAAGAAAACCGTGCCACCGGCATTCGGCGCACCGGCAAAAATTGCGTCGGCTAACAAAGACATCGCATACGGACCAGATTGACCCGCCATGGCAGTGACGGTAAATTCGGAGGCGTAATTTTTTTGCATCTCGCGCTGTGTCGCCATGGCGACGAAACCACCTTGCGAATAACCGGTAATGAATAATTTACCGGAATCTTGCACGCTGATATTCGGAAAGGCTTGACGCGCTGCACGCAAGGAATCGATGACATCGTTCGCTTGCTGAGTAGCATTCAGGAATGGGTGGTAAGGCAAAGGCGAGACATCGTAACCGGCATAGTTCGATGCGACAACGATGAAGCCTTGCGCTGCATACATAGCGGCAACCAGACTGGCTTCGGAATTATCGCGCAGATTAGCCATGTTGAATGCTTTGTTTGCGGTCGTACCATGGGCGTAGATCAGTACCGGGCGCGGGCCGCTGCAAGCAGCATCGGTACCAGACGGTACCATGATCGCGCCAGTCGAACTGGTGGTTTCACCGGCACCGCCGACGGTGGCATATTTCATGTAGTAAGTCGAGATCGCGCACTTCGGCACGCCCGTTACTTGTGTAATACCCGGCTGACCAGCTTCAAGCATGGCGGCAAACGCAGTCGGTGACAATTGTGGAACTGCCGGACCGCTGGCTTGCGGAATCGGAACCAGATTCGGTGGATTCGCCGCCAGAGTGCCGCGCGCAGTGGAAACGCTGACCACTGGACCCGGGGTACCGCTGCCGCCGCAAGCCGTTAAAGCGGCACTTGCGAGCAAACCCAGCGTGAGATGATATTGACGCATGTTGTCTCCTGTATTAAGAATATTTTTGTCAAGTTGCAGAACTGTGGGTACCCAAAAAAAAGAAAGGCACGAGCGTTCTAAAAACTTACAAGTAGTATCGCACCCACAAACATTGCTGAATAGTTATATATACAATTCTAGAGTAAACCTTCTTAAAAAAACTTTCACTAAGTGAACCTGAGACAGGCGCGGGACGGCCGAAGCTGCCAAACCAAGAAATTGTAGTGAAAAATTAAATAACCGCCGATTTAACGAAATTTTAATTGCGTATAAATATATATTCTGGCCACACTGCAGGTATGAAGATATTGCTTTTAAGAAATTCATTGAATCATAGCATCCGCCAGAGCTATCGAACTGCGCTGCTCCCTTTTTTTTCGACGTTGTTTTCTGAGGTAAGGTATGAAACCGTATTTATCTGGCTGCTTGCTGTTACTGAGTCTGGGGCTCAGCGTTGGCAATCTGCACGCGCAAACCAATGGCGCTAAGTTGGCAAAAATCTTACACAGCAAAGAATTGCGCGTCTGTATATGGCCTGATTACTACGGCATTAGCTTTCGCAATCCCAAGAGCAAGAGTTTATCGGGCTTGGACATCGACATCTCGGCCGCGCTCGCACAAGAGCTCGGCGTCACACTGCGCTATGTCGATAGTTCATTCCCGCAACTGATCGACAAACTGCTCAATGACGAGTGCGACATCGCCATGCATGCCGTCGGCGTGACGCCGGCGCGGGCGGCCAAACTGCAGTTCACGCAAGCCTACTTGCGCAGCGATATGTATGCAGTTATCTCAAAAAACAGCAATGCGGTACAAAACTGGGATGATCTCGACAAACCGGGCCGGATTATTGCCGTGCAAAACGGCACGGTGATGGTCGCGGTGATGCAAGCAAAAATCAAACAAGCAAAATTACTGCTGGTCAGTGCCCCCATGACGCGTGAGCAGGAAGTCGAATCGGGTCGTGCCGACGCCTTCATGACCGACTACCCCTACAGCCGACGCGTGCTGGCAAGCACCGACTGGGCGCGCATCATCGCCCCACCCCGCCCCTACAATTTGACGGATTATGCGTATGCGATCGCTCCGGGCGATCCAATTTTCCTGGCGCGGCTAAACCGTTTCGTCGCCGAGATCAAGAAAAATGGCCGACTGGCGGCCTTCGCCAGCAAGCACCAACTCGATGCCATCGCCCTTTCACAATAAACAGCACAATATGGCACCGACCCGGCATTTCATGCTCCGCTTGAAAAAATTCCCCATCTGGATCGCTCTCGGGCTCTTGTTTTGCGCCTTCATTTTGCTGGTCACTCAATTGTTGCTCAAGCGTGATCAGGCACTGACTTTACAAGCGAATAATACACAAGGCGAATTACTGGCAAAAATGCTGGAAAGCCACCTCACCCGCACCCTGTCTTCGATTGATAATTCGCTCAATGTGATCGCTGGCCTGCTCAATAACCAAGCTGGCGAGCAATCACTGGAAGATATTCAGATTCGCCAGATTCTCGAAGCCACGGCCAGCAATTCGACCTATTTACGGTCAATTTCTCTACTCGACCAAAATGGTCGCGTGCTGGCCAGCTCGATTCCCGGCGAAACCGGCCGCCATATCGAACTGGCCGAACTCGGCTTGGGCAGCGTGTTGAGCACGACCTTGGAGGCGGGACAGCCGGTCTTCCTGCGCGACATCAATGAGCTCGATCGGGCCGGCAAGATCGTCGCGCAGACCGGCAGCGCTAGCCATTGCCTGCCGTTTGCCAAGCAAGTCCGTATCCGTCAACGCGAATTCGTCATGCTCGCAATCGTCAACCCTCAGTATCTACTCAATGATTTCAGCGGCATGTTGGGCCCGGGCGTGAATTTCGCCACGATATTCGATTACAAAGGCAAAGTCTTGAGCACGACGCTGAATGAACAATTCGAACTCGGCAAGAGCTATCCCTCAATGGAAGTGTTTACCGCACTGCGCAATGAGCAAGAGTTTGGAACGCTGCACCTGAGTCAGGCCGACAGCTACTTTAACAGCAACACCTATGTGATCAATTTCCGCACACCGCGGCGCTACCCAGTAGTTGCTATCACAGCCATGTCGGAAAGCTACGCGCTCGCGCTGTGGGCAGACCAATCGCGCAAGCTGAAATGGACCGGCATCGCACTGGCCTTGTTTGTGTTGCTGTGCTCGCTGTTACTGCATTGGTTAATGCGTACGCGTGATCAATTTGAAGCGGCACTGGAGCGCGCCAAAATCAACGCGGAACAAGCGAATCAAGCCAAGAGTGTCTTTATCTCTACGATGAGCCATGAAATTCGCACGCCGATGAATGGCGTCATTGGTATGACCACGCTACTGATGGATACGGCACTCGATGAGCAGCAAAGGGAATTTATCAAAATCATCGATGAATCGACCCAAGCCCTGATGGCCATCATCAACGACATTCTCGATTTCTCCAAAATTGAAGCCGGCAAGATGCACATCGACATCAGCGACTGCCATTTACTGAGCGTGGTTGAAGCGAGCGTGGAAATTTTGGCCGACCGCGCGCGGCGTAAGCAATTGCGTGTGATCAGTCTGATCGACCCGAATTTGCCGGCGCTGATTTGCACCGATGGCGGGCGCTTGCGCCAAATCTTACTCAATTTAATAGGTAACGCGATCAAATTCACCCAAGCGGGAGAAGTGCTGATCGAAGTCTGCGCCACAGACCGCCCCGGTAAGCCCGCCATGTTACGCTTCGACATCCACGACACCGGCATCGGCATCGCGGCCGAGGTGTTGCCATCTTTATTCTCGCCGTTCATGCAAGCCGACAGTTCGATCACACGTCGCTTCGGCGGTACCGGTCTGGGTTTATCGATTTGTAAACGGTTGGTCGAATTGATGCAGGGTGAAATCGGGGTGAGCAGCAACAACAGCGGCTCGCACTTTTGGTTTGAACTGCCATTGCTGGTGAGCCAACGTTCGGCGCAGTCAGAAACACGCCGCTTGGCACAGCCCTACCCCGTCTTCGTCTTGACTGGCAGCGTGAATTTATCGCGCATGCTGGTCAGCTACCTACGCTCCTTTGGTGCCGTCCCTGTGCTGCTCAACAGTGCGAACGATCTCATCAGCGCACTGGCAGCCCATCCGGAAATTCGGATGGGCATCATTGAAGATCAAGCGCTGCATGGTGCCGGTGCCCGCATCAGCAGCTATTTACGCACGCACCAGCCGGCTTTCGCTTGCGTATTGCTATCCGATGCCAATGAAAGCAATCACGATCAGCTCGTCTTCGCGGCGCAATTGCGCACCCCGCTGCGGCACGGCAGCTTATTCGATGCCTGTGCATTACTTGGCCACAGCCTGGACCGCGTCACGCCCGCGCTGCCGCACAGCAACTTCGCAGAGCAAAGCGATCTGCCTGAGCCAGCACTGGCGCTCAGCGTGGCAGTACTGCCGCAGACAAAAATCTTAATCGTGGAAGACAATTTGATCAACCAGAAAGTCGCCGTCAACATCGTGGAAAAACTTGGCTACGCGACCGGGCTGGCCAATAACGGCCGCCAAGGCCTTACCATGTTTGCAACAGGAGACTATGCGCTGATACTGATGGATTGCCATATGCCGGAAATGGATGGCTTCGAAGCGACGCGCCAGATTCGCGCGGCCGAACGCGCGCGCGGCGGCCATATTCCTATCATCGCCCTGACCGCCAATGCCATGGCAGAAGAAAAACCGACTTGTCTGGCCGCCGGCATGGATGATTATTTGTCCAAGCCTATCAACCGCGCTGATTTAGCGGCCATGTTGACGCTGTATCTGTCGACTGGCAGCCATGCCGCAACGCTTGCCATTCAGCAATCATCACAATGGACTTCCATACAACGCCGTTTGCATGATATGTTCGGGGCCGACCAAACCGCGCAAAGCGAAATTCTGGCGCTGTTTATGAGCACCATGCAGCCAATTTTGCCGGCACTTGCCAGCGCCATTGAGGCGCGCGATTATCGTGGCATCACGGCGCTCGCGCATCAAATTCATGGCATGAGCGCCAATCTTGGCATCGACGCGCTGAGCCAGCTCAGTATCGATTTGGAACAAGCCGGTATGCGCCGTGATGTGCCGCTGTTAAACGCTTTACATCCACGCTTAGGTATCGCCCTCATTGATTTCGAGGCGGCACTTCAAGCCTTTGTACCGGCAACAAATTGAAGCAAGCGCGGATTGAAATCGGCACGAGCCGCCGCTCAGCGCGGGCGGCTCAGTCGCGCATCAAGACTGAAACGCCCGGGGCCGGACAAGACTAAAACGAGCAGACACAGACCCCAGTAAAAATGGTCATTGATCGCTGCCGGACATTCAAACATCCACAATTGCGGATAAGAAATAACCGCCATGGCATTGACCATGAACAAGCCCAACGCAGCCGGACGTGAAAACAAGCCGACTGCCAACAGCAGCGGGAAAAATAATTCTCCGCCAGCGCCCATGAGCGCAGCCAATTCCGGCGGCAAAACCGGCACTACGTATTCTTCGCGGAACAAGGACAAGGTAGACTGCCAATCGGCAATTTTAATCAATCCGGCCTTAAAAAATTGCCAAGCGATATAAAGCCGCAAAAACAGGCTCAACAGACTCATCCCCCAGTTTTGCAGCAATTGATCGCAGCGTAAAGACTGGGCATGCAGGCGGAAAAAATAGTTCATAGGTACTTTCAGAAAATTAATCTCGCAGAGCGGACAGCGTCGCTATGAGAACATGAGCATCGAAGTACATCAGTCGAAACGAAAAAGCTTAACTTACAGGCAAAGGAAAACTATTTGATTCGACTCAAGCGACTTGCATCTCAGTCTGTGAACCGCACACTGGTAAATGCCGCGCTATCAAACCACTGACGCACGGCCGCGCCGACATCGGCTGCCGCTTCGTGCTCCAGCAACACTTCCAAGGCTGCCGCGACGCTGTGACCGGCAAACAAGGCTTGGAGCGCCCGGTAGTGCGCCAAATCCAGCGCGATCACGCCGGCGCGCCAGTCGGTCCTGGTTACCAAGCCATAACAAGCTTGCATCAGCGTGCCGGCCTCGAGCGTGCGCGTGCCGGCTCCTTGATGCGCCTGCCACACCGAGATGGCAGCGCTGGCACTGTGGTGTAAGCTGGCGGCCGGATGCGGCAGCAAGCGCGCGCTATCCAAAGCGCTGCCGGCTACAACTGCTTGGGCAAGGCAGTCTGTCAGACTCAGAGTGGGGCTGTTTTCGGCATAGTAAGCGCACTGCAGTTGCCACTCAAGCGTGGCAACATCGGCAAAATAAGGATAATCGCTGGCATGCGCACGCAAAAACTGCGGCAGAGCAAGACCAAATTCATGCAAGTCACCCGATTGTGAAGGAAAACTGTGGGCATACGCGCGCGCCATGCCGGAAAAAAATTCTGCGCCGCCAAGTTGCTCCACGACCGGGTAGGCATGGCGCAAAGCCGCGAGCTGTACGGCATGTTGATTGCCGCGATAGAAAGCAAAGCGTTCATCCAGCATAGGCGTAGCGAGCAAGGAATCAGGCCAGCCCTTCGGTGCCGCCAAGGCGGCGGCAAATTGACTCTGCAAGCTGGCCAAAGAGTTCATGTTACGCGCTTTCGTGTCAAGTCTTGGCATTGCGCCGCCTTAGCCGCCTCTTCCACTAACACGGAAAGAGCAGGAATTTCGGTATCCCATTCGATCAACACAGGGATGTCGCTACCAAGCAAGTGACAAGCACTGGAAAACAACTGCCACACGGCTGGTGCCACTCGGCTACCATGGTCATCGACCAAGCAATGGCCAACATCGAGATGGCCAGCTAAATGAATTTCGCCAACTGTTCCGGCTGGCATGCTCGCCAGCAACTGCAAAGCAGTCAGGGCATCTTCACGATGATTGACCTGATTGACATAGAGATTATTTACATCAAGCAAAATGCCGCAACCGGTGCGCTGTACCAGGCGGCATAAAAATTCGGTTTCCGACATCTGATCTTGAGCAAAGCGCACATAGGTCGAGACATTTTCAATCAAGACTTGGCGTTGCAACAGAGTTTGCATCGCATCGACCCGCTGACACACCAAGTCCAAGCTTTCGCTCATCAATGGCAGTGGCAACAAATCATTAAGATGCCGCCCGGCTAGGGCTCCCCAGCATAAATGCTCGGAAATCAAGGCCGGTTCGACTTGCTCAGCGAGTCGCTTAAGGCGCGTCAGGTGAGCGGCATCGTAGCCGTGCACCGAACCCAGCCCCAAACCAACACCGTGTAAGCTGAGCGGATAATCGCGGCGTAACTGTTCGAGCATAAACAAATCGATGCCACCGGCACCGAAGTAATTTTCCGAATGCACTTCCAGCCAGTCCACTGCCACCGAGCCGGCAGAAAATTCACGGTAATGCTGCGCGCGCAAGCCTATCCCTACTCCCAAGGCGAGGGCAGATGGAGGCAAGGCGCGCGCCGACATCAATGAAACTTAGGCTGGGGCTTTGGCTGCTTCAACTTTGCCGCCCATTTTTTCACAAGTACCGGCTGGTACTTTTTTCCATTCTGCCGCGTCATTGTCTTTTTTACCTTGGCCAGCACAAGAATGGCTACCGGTCTTGGTCGCGCAATCATTTTGACCAGCTTTGGCAATACCGAAGCATTTTTCCGTTTTAGCCGGTTCTGCGGCCATGGCCATCGATGTTGCTGCCAAACTAACGAGTGCTGCGGCGATCAGGGCTTTATTGTTCATTGTGCTCTCCAAAATAGATCCGGCCTGGCCGGATGCTCGACTGTTACCAAGCCATAATAGGGCCCGGTGCGGGTAATTTCTCATCAAAACAGGGCATTAACACCTGGCCAACGAGAAACAAATGATAAATTACCTCAAATAGTCGTAGCACGCGCAACAAACTTACAGGCATTCGAAAAAATAATTTAATCTGCGCAAATTTTGCCTCAAGGATATTTTAGGATTCGGCCCAAGGCCGCGCCACTGGTGTATGCTTCGGCTGTTTTGAATTTTCAATAGGAAACATGATGCAAAAACTCAGCTTCAGCCTGGAAGGCGAATTCGTTGAATTAAATCAGCTCTTGAAACTGGTCGGCCTGTGCGAAAGCGGTGGCGCGGGCAAGATGATTGTCGCCAGCGGCGATGTCAAAGTTGACGGGCAACAAGAGACGCGCAAAACTGCCAAAATCCGCGCCGGCCAAGTGGTGCAGATCGGCGACATCCGCATCAGCGTCGTCGCCGTCTGAACGGCCGACCTCCGGCGTTCAGGCTGTTTGCTCTAAGCCAACCATGAAGCGGGCCAGCATGTTATCCATGGTGTCGACATGGTGTTCGAACCAATGTGGCAACTCTTCCGCCAGCCGTGGCCCAAGCTCCTCATCACCGGCCGCCACGCGCGCGCGCACTTCGCTCATCAATTCGAGTACCGCCGTATGCTCACGTTGATGGCAGCCGGCCGGTGGAAAGTCATGCGCCACCATCCACTGATCTTCCTGGGCAAAATGGATCACACTGTGGGCGATCAGCGCATCGAGCCGCGTCAGATAGCTGGCCGGGTCATCTGACAACAACGCCGCGCACAGGCTGACAAATTCTTCATGGGTAGCATCCATGGGCTGGTAATGCAGACTCAGTCGCTCGGACCAGCCCCAGATAGGCGTGCTCATCATCAATTCCTCTCACAAATAACAGGCTGAGATTATGGCTGATCAGCACAAAATTTGCTTGAGGAAAATCATGGATTCTGTTCTGGAAAGCGCGTAGGGTAGCGGTATTTGGTGTGTTCGGCGAGGAATCGAGGTCAGCGGGAAGCATCCTATCGGTTTCCGCGCTTAATAAGCTATATCATTTCAGCATGCTTTTGAGACTATCGCATATGACGTGATGGTCGGCTGAGGTAATGATCCGGACTGAAAACCCTTTTGCTACACTCTATGAAGAAAGCGCATCGACTCGTTCAGCATTACGGCTAGCACTTCAACAATTTAAAGCTAATCTGATACCGATAAAAACTCACATTCGGTGCGACTGAAAGTGCGCGGCGAATACGTGCATCATCATCAAACGCAATAATGGCACCTTTGACAATCTGATTCACCTCGGCCAGCTCCTCCTGAACAAAACCCATATAGCGCAACACCTGTCCGACCACCGCGTCGCTGGCACGGCCCTTCTTGAGCTCCACCACCAGCAAAGATTGTTTATCCTTACTAATGGCTAATATATCCATCGGCCCGGTATCGGAAGCATATTGCTGTCCAACCCGCTCGCCATCTTCTTCATAAATATCGTACGACCGACCCAGTTCAGTTTGCGCCCAGTTTTGCACCAGAAAATCCTCGAGATGCTTCTCGAGTGCAAACGCACCAGGGTCTTCCGCACCGCTGAGCACTTGCTGTATGCTGACCACTCCGCCGATCAATTGTTCAAGCTCGTCACGGTAACGCGTCACCTCACTAACCGTACCGATCGAGCCGGCTGATTTACGCAATGCATCACTCATTGCACTGCGTTCGATACGAGTATTGAACCAGACCACCGGCCGCCGGTGCGGCAGGATCTCGTCGGGTGCATAGATATAACCGCCACTGACCTCACCGATTCGATATGCGCCACTCCCATCAGGGCACAGCACAATATCGCCGCTACTTATGCCCTTCGCTACCGTCCACAAAAAACCGCAAGCCAGCCCGGCACCGATCCGAGTTTTACCAGGATGCGCCGCCAAAAAAACTGGAATAAAATGCTTATTGAATTCACGCCACTCTTCGCTCAGCGAATCATGCAAATTCTGCCTGACATCAAAATCAACGCCGATGAAATTGCCGGCAAAACAGCGTTCGGCATACATACTTTGTTTGCCCAGCATAAGGCGATAATAATTTTTCATTTTTCTCTCAATGCCATGAAAAATGCCATTGATAATGCGATTCACATCATCAATGGCACTAAAATTTACAATGAAATCAGTCGCTCAGCAGAAAAACTCACTCCATTTCGTTATGCTTCGGTTCAGTGCGCTCAATCACGCTCCAATGGCCACAAGCGTGCAGTGTGAACCAAGGCCAACACCCATACTGTTTCGTCGCTGATTTCGTAGACCAAACGATAGCTTTCATGCGCTATCACCTCGCGGGTTCCCGGTATTTTCCCTGCTCGCCCCAGTTGAGGGTGATGGACCAATCGGGCCGCCACATCGCTGAACAGTTCATCCATACGGGCGGCCGCGCGCGGATTGTCGGCTGAGATATAGTCCCAGATATCGTCACGATCAAGCAGTGCTTCAGGCGTCCAAACCAGCCTCATACTCAAGCATTCACGGCCGCACGGCGAGCAGAAAATATGGCTTCAACTTCATCATTGGAGTGAGCAACGCCAGCGTGCATTGAGGAGCGAGCAGCAGCTACTTTGCGCGCGAGAAATTCATCGTATTTACGCACTTCGCGCTGACGTTGAACGAATTCGCGCATCAACTCACACACGACTTGAGGCGCGGAGCGGTGTATCGCCTGTGCTTCCTGCATGAAATCAGCACGCAGCTCGGGCTCAAGCTTCATCGTAAAAATGGCTTCTTTGGACATAGTACCAGCCTATTAAAATGGATGAAGGAAGTATATACGTTCTCAGTAACAGCGGCAACTTTGCGGTTCTGATGCTGGTTGCCGCCCAGAACAGTGAGAAAAAATTCCGGCCAAGGCAACACTTTTAGCCAAAATCGGACTAGGCGCCTGAGCTACCTACGAGAACGATGGGACGGCGCTATACAATCAAGCCGTAGTATTGATATTGCGCCCCAAGTGGGCCGGCAGATTCGAGACTGGGTTGGTGGAAGGGATGGCGTCGATCAAGGCCGTTGCGGTCTCGGTGGCCATATCATTGGCTTTTTTCAAAACAGCGATACTGACAGCTTGGCTGGTACCGACTTCCGCCAGCGTGCTTGCTACGTTAGCAATTCCTGTGATATCCATGACAATTCTCCTGATCCATCTGTTTCGTTAACGGCAGGAAAACAGGACTTCTTTAGCCCGGTTGTGATAATTTTTTTAAATTTCCACTTTGCAGTGCAGCAAGCAGCCAAGCCAGCACTTGTTCAGGCTGATTCAAATTTAGCCAGACCAAGCCGGCCGGCAAATCATCGGGCCGGGCATCATCGGAGGCGACAGCCAGAATGTGCTGATCAGAACGGAAAATCTGCGGCTTGCCAAGCACAGAGCGATAAACTTCGAGTTTCGGCATGACTTCCCATTTGTAGCCCTCTACCAGTATCAGGTCGGCATCTTGCATACGCGGTAATAGTTCTGCCAAGCTGGGCTCGGCTTGCTGGCGTAATTCATGGGCAATCACGTAACGGTAGGGCGACACCAACATCACTTCCACCGCCCCAGCGGCGCGCAGGCGGGCGCTGTCTTTGTGCGGCGGCTCGATGTGGATATCGTGATGACTGTGTTTGACCACATTGACACTGATCGCCTTGGCACATAATTGCGCCACAAGAAACTCCAGCAAGGTGGTCTTGCCGCTGCCCGACCACCCTACTACTCCTAGCAATTGCTGTGGCATGCTGTACCTGAAAGAGAAGAAAGCGCCAGTATACGCATAATTCGCCAGATCTTAATTTGCCTTAAATCAACCGCTGTTTCTGAGGCCGGCAGCAATCCCATTAATCGACAAGTGTATGCCGCGACGCACGCGCTCATCGGTGTCACCATTGCGGAAGCGTTCCAATAATTCGACCTGTACATGGTTCAAAGGCGACAGGTAGGGGAAACGATTGACAATCGAACGCGCCAACAAAGGATTGGCCGCCAATAATTCATCCTGACCCGAGATGGCTTTGAGCACAGCGATGGTAGCGGCATGTTCGGCTTCGATGCGCGGGAAAATTGCCGCGCGCAAGGCTTCATCCTTGACCAATTGCGCGTAACGACTGGCAATGCCGATATCACTCTTGGCCAGCACCATTTCCATATTCGAGAGCACGGTGGCAAAGAATGACCATTCTTTGAACATCGCTTGCAAAGTCGCCAAGCCATCGAGCGGATGGGCTTGCACATAGCATTCTACGGCAGCACCAAAACCGAACCAACCCGGCAACATCAGGCGACATTGCGACCAACTGAAGACCCAAGGAATGGCGCGCAAATCTTCGATTGCGGTCGATTTTTTGCGTGAAGCGGGACGGCTACCAATATTAAGGCCGGCGATTTCAGAAATGACGGTCGATTCCCAGAAATACTGCTCAAAGCCCGCGGTTTCATACACCAAGGCACGATAGGCTTTGAATGCATGATCCGACAATTCTTCCATCGCTGCGAGAAATTCAGGACGCGGCGGCACTTCACTGTGCGAGAGCAAACTCGCTTCCATGGTCGCGGCCGCTAAGACTTCGAGATTGCGGCGACCAACTTCGGGATTGGCGTATTTAGCCGTGATCACTTCACCCTGCTCGGTCAGACGTATCTGCCCTTGCACGGCACCGGCCGGTTGCGCCAGTATCGCCTGATAACTTGGGCCGCCGCCGCGACCGACCGAACCGCCGCGACCATGAAACAAACGCAGTCGAACTTGGTGACGCGCAAACACTTGCACCAGATCGAGCTCGGCTTTATACAATTCCCAACCCGAAGTCAGGAAGCCGCCATCTTTATTACTGTCGGAGTAACCGAGCATGACTTCCTGGGCATTGTCGCGACTGGCTAACAAGCGTGCGTAAGCCGGAATGCCGAACAAACGGTCCATCACCGGCGCACTGTTTTGCAGATCGCCGATGGTTTCGAACAGCGGAATGATGTTGACATCGAGACGCCCTTCGGCCGGATGCAGCAAGCCCGACTCTTTGAGCAGCAAGGCCAGCTCGAGCATGTCGGACACACCATCGGCTTTCGAGATGATGCAATTCGGTACTGCCGCTTTGCCATAGCGTTGCTGGGCCGTGGCAGCGGCGCGGTAAATCGCCAATTCCGACTGGGTTTCTTCCGAATACGTGAGGTAAGGCGAAGCCAGCGGACGCGCATTGCTGATCTCGGCAATCAGACAGGCGATGCGTTGCTCTTCATTGCAAGCGAGGTAATCGATGGTCGGATCGGCGGCCTGCAGCAATTCCGCCACCACGCGTTCATGGACATCGGAATTTTGACGCAGATCGACCGGTGCGAGCGAAAAGCCAAACACCCTCACGGCCCGGCGTAAATGACGCAGACGACCACGGGTTAAGGCCGCCGAACCGTGCGCGACCAAGGAATGATGAATGATATCGAGGTCGGCCGCCAAGGCTTCGGCCGTGGCATACGGCGCAGCCACGCCACTCGCGGCGATGGTCGGCAAGAGCCCGAGCAACTCGGTATAACTGGCAGCCAAGCGCGCATACACGCCGCTGATGGCGAGTCGATACGGCTCGTCCGAGCGGTGCGGCGAATGATCGGGCGAGCGCTGTGCCAGCGCCAGCAAATCATCGGAAACGGCTACCAGCAAGCTGGCCATCGATAATTGCGAACCGAGGGTATGCAATTCGTCGAGATAAAATTTGAACGCTCGAGTCGCTTGCATGGCCAAAGTTTTTTCCAGCACGCTGGCGGTAACGAAGGGATTGCCATCGCGATCGCCGCCTATCCAACTACCCATCTTCATGAAGCTTGGCAGTTCGGTCGAGGCAGCATCGGCATCCTGACTATCTAATAAATCTTCGAGGCCGGCGTACAACTGCGGCAATTCGCGCAAGAAAGTGTAATCGTAAAAACTCAGACCGTTTTCCACTTCATCGAGCACCGACAATTTGGCCGTGCGCAGCATCCGAGTCTGCCACAGCGTGAGTATGGCGCGGCTCAGCGCCTCTTCATTGGCGGCCGATTCTTCCGGCGTCAATTGCATGCGGTCGCGCTCGTCGAGCAGACGCGTGATCACCATCTGACAATTGAGTATGCTCTTGCGTTGTACTTCGGTAGGATGGGCCGTCAGTACCGGCACGACTTGGGCGGTTTGAAAAAAACTGCGCAATTGTTCAGTGCTGTGACCGCTGCGGTACAACTCGCCTATCGTATGCGCCAGACTACCGCGACGCGGTGCGGAACCGGCAATCAAGTGGGCGCGCGTGCGGCGGATGTGGTGCTGATCTTCCGCCAGATTAACCAAATGCGAAAAATAACTGAATGCGCGTATCAATTGCGTGGTTTGATCATTGCTCAAGCCATCGAGCGTGGCTTCAAGTTCGGCGCGCGCGGCCGGATCGGCCTCGCGACGAAAACGTATCGAATTCTGACGTACTTGCTCGATCAAATCGAACACCACATCGCCATGTTGATTTCTGACGGTATCCCCGAGCAGTCGTCCGAGGCGGCGGATATCGTCGCGCAGGCTCTGGTCTTTATTGTCGTGCAATTCGTTGTCTTTATCGTTCATGTCAAGTAAGGATTCGGAGTGAAAGGGGATGGAAAAGTCTGGCAATAATAACTATTGTCTAAATTTTACGGTATATCCGCAGCGGGATAGATGAAAAATCTTGATCTGAACCGGCTAGGAGTCTGTCGGACTTAGGGAATCGAAGCGAAAAATCGCTTGAGCGAGGACAGATTTTGGCTATTTTTTTGTCAATACCGAGCGTATTGACAAAAAAATAGACGAAATATGGACCGCTCAGGCAATTTTGCAGCCGATTACTCCTAAGCCCGACAGACTCCTAGGTAGGCCGGTTCAGCCTGCTTCAAACTGCTTTGGCTTGCCTCAGGCAGCTTTTTTAAATTGCTGGCTACGCTTGACCGCCAATAGCAAACCGCGTGTCGAACTGTCGTATTCTTCCTTGACGGCGGCGGGATCAAGACTGATCAATTGCTGCGCCAAGGATTTTCCCAACTCCACGCCCCACTGATCAAAGGCATTGATATCCCAGATCACCGATTGCACGAAAACTTTGTGCTCATATAAGGCGATCAAGGCGCCGAGTGAGCGCGGTGTCAGTTCATCGAGCAGCACCGTCGAGGTCGGTCGATTCCCTTCAAACACCCGAGGTGCCAGCATTTTTTCCGGCAGATCACCCAACTCGGCACGTACTTCATCGATGTTTTTTCCCAAAGCCATCGCTTTCGATTGCGCGAAACAATTCGCCAGCAAGGCTTGATTATGGCCGGGCAACCCGGCATCGTCGTCGGCAACGACGATAAAATCGGTAGGAATGATGGTCGCCCCTTGATGCAGCAACTGAAAATACGCATGCTGACCATTGGTGCCGGCTTCACCAAACAAGATCGGTGAAGTCGGATAGTCGACCCGCTCGCCTTCGCGGGTGACCGACTTGCCATTGCTTTCCATTTCAAGTTGCTGCAAATACGCCGGCAAACGCGTCATACGCTGATGGTAAGGGGCGATCGACAGCGCTTGCAAGCCGAGGAAATTGATATTCCAAATACCGACCAAGGCCATCAACACCGGCAAATTTTGTTCCAACGGTGCTTGCGCAAAATGCAAATCCATTTCATGCGCACCAGCCAGCATTTCTTCAAACCGATCGGCACCAACATACAGCGCGATCGACAAGCCGATGGCACTCCACATCGAATAGCGGCCACCGGCCCAATTCCAAAACGGAAAAACATTTTCCTCGGCGATACCAAATTCACCAGCCGCTTTGACATTAGTACTCAAGGCCACAAAATGCTGACGAATTTGATCGAGCGGGCAGCCGTGCGCCAGCATCCAATCACGTGCCGTGCGCGCATTGGTCAGCGTTTCCATGGTCGTGAAGGTTTTCGAAGCGACCACGAAGAGCGTGGTTTCCGGATCGGCATTGGCCAGCGCATCGGCCACATGACGGCCATCGACATTCGACACGAAGTGCAAAGAAAGATTTTTTTGCGACCACGGTGCCAAGGCAATGCAGGCCATCTGCGGACCGAGATCGGAACCGCCAATGCCGATATTGACGATGGTGCGTATCGCTTTACCGGTAAACCCGAGCCAGCGACCTTCACGCACGGCATCGCTGAAGTTGCGCATTTGCGCTAACACGGCATGTACATCGGCGGCGATATTCTCCCCATTCAATACGAAAGACTCATCTTTTGGCAAACGCAATACCGTATGCAGCACCGCCCGGTTTTCCGTATGATTGATCGCTTCACCGCGCAGCATGGCATCACGGCGCGCTTCGACTTCCTGCTGGCGTGCCAGCGCCAATAAATTCAGCTTGGCCGTGGTATCGATACGCTGCTTGGAGTAATCGAGCAAAATACCGCAGGCAGACGCCGAAAAGCGGGTGAACCGCTGGGCATCGGCACGGAATAATTCTTTCAGTCCAGGCATATTGGTTGCGCGTTGCTGTAACAAACACCAGAGCGGAGTACGGGAAACGGAAGTAGCCATGTTCTTGCTTTACATTGAATGAGTCAATCGAAGGAATACCTGTGAACGCCGTTCAGCGCTGGCCAGCTTGGGCCGCAGCGGCCGACAAGACGGCAATCGCGGCCCAGTCGGCATTTTGAATCAGCGCGGCCGGACACATCCAGGAACCGCCGACACACAAAATATTCGCTTGCTGCAGCAAGCCCGGCGTGGCTTCAACGGTAACGCCGCCAGTCAGGCAAAAGCGCACATCGGGGAAAGGCCCGCCGAGTGCTTTGGCCATCTTGGTGCTGCCGACTATATCCGAAGGAAACAGCTTCACAACTTGAAAGCCATGTTCCAAGGCCAGCATCAAATCACTGGCACCGCCAACCCCAGGAAAATACGGCAAACCCGATTCCTGCGCGGCCTTGGCCAGCAGCGGCGTGATGCCGGGGCTGATACCGAAGGCGGCACCGGCGTCGCGCACGGCATCGAGTTGGGCGGCCGTTAAAATCGTGCCGGCACCAACGGTCACCTCAG
This sequence comes from Undibacterium sp. 5I2, assembly GCF_035019605.1. Classification (NCBI taxonomy): domain Bacteria; kingdom Pseudomonadati; phylum Pseudomonadota; class Betaproteobacteria; order Burkholderiales; family Oxalobacteraceae; genus Undibacterium; species Undibacterium sp. 5I2. The sequence goes on from NZ_JASJVS010000017.1 coordinate 59,849, forward strand.
GACAAGCTTTCACCACCTCGCGCAAGACCGTCATCGCATTCGGCGTGCGCAGCGTGATTTCCACCGCCGGCAAGCCGTTGGCAGCCAAGGTTTGCACGCAGCGTATCGCTTGATCGACATCATCGGTGACCAGAATCGGCAAGACCCGCAATTGTTCGAGGCTGGCGATGATGCTTTGAGTAGTATGGGTAGTCATGATGTCTCTCTGTTTTTTAATATCAATGAATTGCGAAAAAAAGCGCGTCGGATCAGATAAATAAGGTCGATGCACCGTGCTCAGGCGCCGTCACGACGCGCCGTTGGGTGGCAAACAAATCGCGCCCGTAGCCGAATGTCGCCGCTTCGTTGTGGCTGGCGACGCTGCGTTGTTCCCACTCGGCGGCGTCGACCAAGGCCAGTAATTGGCCGGTATGGACGTTGACTTCGATCAGATCACCATCGCGCACTTTACCCAGTGCACCACCCTGCGCTACTTCCGGGCTGACATGCAGCGCTGCCGGAATGCGACCCGAGGCGCCCGACATACGACCGTCCGTGACCAAGGCCACTTTAAAACCGGCCGACATCAAACTGCCGAGTATCGGCGTGAAATGGTGCAGCTCTGGCATACCATTGGCACGCGGCCCTTGGAAAATCACGACGGCGACGAAATCACGGTTAAGTTGGCCGGCTTTATACGCCGCCACCAAGGCATCCTGCGAAGTAAACACTAAGGCCGGCGCACGCACCACCCAAGCTTCTTCCGGCACCGCCGAGGCTTTCACGATGGCGCGCCCTATATTGCCTTGCAACAGACGCAGACCACCGGTGGCAGCAAACGGCGTGGCGGCATTGCGCACCACGTCTTCATTCGGCGAGGCAGCCGGCAAATCAGTCCAAGCAACTTGCGCGCTACCGCTTAACACCGGACGACGCGTATGACCATGCAAACCCTGCTCGCCATACACCGTCATCACATCGCCATGCATCAAACCGGCACGCAGCAATTCACGCAGGACAAAAGTCGGGCCACCGGCCTCTTCGAAGGCATTGACATCGGCCGTGCCGTTCGGGTAGACGCGGGTGAGCAGTGGAATGACGGCCGACAGTTCATCAAAGTCTTGCCAATCGATCAGAATCCCCGCCGCCCGGGCCACGGCGATCCAGTGGATGGTGTGATTGGTGGAGCCGCCGGTCGCAAGCAAGGCGATGATCGCGTTGACGATGGTTTTTTCATTGACCAATTGGCCGATAGGTTTGTAGTTACCGCTTTGTTCGGTCAAGCCCAGCACGCGTTCGACGGCCGCATCGGTGAGCACGCTGCGCAAAGGATCTTCGGGATGGATGAAGGCCGCGCCGGGCAAATGCAAGCCCATCGCTTCGAGCAGCATTTGATTACTGTTGGCGGTACCGTAAAACGTACAGGTACCGGCGCTGTGGTAGGCGGCGCTTTCGGAAGCCAGCAATTCTTCTTTGCTCGCTTTACCTTGCGCATAACGCTCACGCACCAGCGCCTTGGCCTTGTTCGATAAGCCTGAACCCATCGGGCCGGCCGGAATAAAAATAGTCGGCAAATGACCGAAGGCCAGCGCACCGATCAATAAGCCCGGCACGATTTTGTCGCAAATACCGAGGCACAGAGTGGCATCGAAGGCATCATGCGACAAGGCCACCGCCGTGGCTTGCGCAATTACGTCGCGCGAAAACAGCGACAATTCCATACCGGGACGCCCCTGCGTGACACCATCACACATGGCCGGCACGGCCCCGGCGACTTGTGCCGTGGCGCCGAAACGCAGCGCCGCTTGACGAATTTGCTGCGGATACGATTCATACGGTTGGTGTGCCGAGAGCATGTCGTTGTAAGCGGTGACGATGCCGATATTCGGTTTTTGCGCCTGATTGAGCCAAATTTTGCTACTGCTATCCATGGCCGCATTGGCATGGGCCTGATTGGCGCAAGACAAACTGGCGCGACGCGGGCCGCGCCCACGCATTTGCTCCAATTGCGAAAGATAGTTGCTGCGTAAGGTTTTGCTACGGCTGATGATACGGTTGGTAACCGCGTCTATCACCGGATGCAGCGTGGTCGATGTTGTCATGAACTCACCTGAAAGGAAATGGGAAAGCAATCGGACGTCGCAGCCGAGGCACAAAACAGCGTGGCATCGGAGGGTTCTGTCACTATGCTGATAAAGATAGCATAAACAAACAATTTACGTAACAAACTTTCAGAAAATTACTATTATGCTGTTTTATTACGCAATATCTTCCCATTTAACGTAACGAAACTACATTTCTGACGATTTTCTGGCATAATTGATTCAGCCTGTCAGTATTTTCACAGGACTGACGTAAAATGGTTTCGGCAAGGCCAAGTAAAACCACGGCGAGCACTGCGGCGGTTTTGCGCCAGTCCTGCTTCTATACTTATACAGCACCCATACGGAGTTCCCATGACCACATTTGTCTTATTCGGCGGTACCGGCGATCTCGCCAAGCGTAAGCTTATCCCGGCACTTTACAGCGCATTTGTGAATGGTCGACTCGATCATGATTTTCAATTCGTCGGTGCCGCGCGTGAACGTCTGAGCGACGACGAGTACCGCAGCCGGGTTGGCGACAGCATCGCCCAATATGCCGACAAACTCAGTGGTGCCAGCGCTGAAACATTGCAGCAATTTCTGGCCTTGACCCGCTACGCCAAGATCGATGCGCGTGTGCCGGAAGATTTCGCGGCTCTCAAAAGCATGGTCCACACCAGCCCCACCAATGCCACACTGTTCTATCTGGCTACCGGCCCCGATATTTTTATTCCGGTGGTCGAACAACTGTCGCAACATGGCTTGGTAGAAGGGAATGCCCGCGTCGTGGTAGAAAAACCGCTAGGCCGCGACGCCGTATCGGCCAAAGAAATCAATCAATCTCTGCGCAATTATCTCGAAGAAAATCAGATTTACCGCATCGATCACTATCTGGGTAAAGAAATGGTGCAGAATTTGTTGGCACTGCGCTTTGCCAATTCCTTTCTGGAACCGCTGTGGAATCGCACTTGGATACAAGATGTGCAGATTTCAATTTCGGAACAAGTTGGGGTGGAATCGCGCGGCGATTTCTACGACCATACCGGTGCACTGCGCGATATGGTGCAAAATCATTTGCTGCAATTAGTCTCGATCGTCGCCATGGAACCACCGGTGAATGCCAACCCCGATGCCATCCGCGACGAGAAAGTCAAAGTACTGCGTGCACTGCATAAATTTTCGCCCGATGAAGTCAGCAAACGCACGGTACGCGGCCAATACCGCGCCGGTGCCGTCAATGGTCAGCCGGTCATCGCTTACCAAGCCGAACCGGGGGTGCCGCCGGCCTCGCGCACAGAAACTTTTGTTGCCATCCGCGCCGAAATCAATAATTGGCGCTGGGCCGGCGTACCGTTCTATCTGCGCACGGGTAAACGCATGGCCAGCCGCAGCGCTGAAATCACCATCAATTTCAAACCGATACCGTATTCGATTTTCGGTCAATCGCAAGGACCGATGCGTTCGAACCGTCTGGTTATTTCACTGCAGCCGGAAGAAAGCGTGCAGTTGTTCATGAAAGCCAAAGATCCAGGCGAAGGCATACGCTTATCCGACGTCGCGCTCAATCTGGACTTCGCCGAAGCCTCGAACTCGCGCCGTGTCGAATCTTACGAACGACTGCTGCTCGATGCCATGCACGGCGACTTAACACTGTTCGTGCGTGATGACGAACTCAGCGCCGCTTGGGCTTGGATAGACCCGATCATGGAAGCCTGGAAAAACGACAGCGAAGGTTTGAAATCGTATATCGCCGGCAGTTGGGGCCCGTCCGCTTCCAGTTATTTATTAGCCCAAAACAACGCCGCTTGGGGCGAAGAATTCGTAGAAAGTTAATCCAGCATGAACCCTGTTACGTTCCATAGCTTTGCCAATATCGATGAACTCAGCAATAGCCTGAGCCGACTATGGTTCGATCTGATTCAGAGCGAACCGGCCGGCAGCAGCTTCGCATTGGCTGGCGGCAGTACGCCGGCACCGGTATATCGCGCCCTCAACACCCTGTTGCACAGCACCGAGCTGGCGCAGCCAGTGCAGTTGGTAGCGACTGACGAACGTTGGGTGGCCGATGACAATGCACAAAGTAATGAAGGCTTGTTCCGCCGCGTACTGCAAGGCAGTGAAAAAAATTGGCGCTTGGTTTCCCTGAAAAATGCCTCGAGCTCACCGGAAGTAGCCGCGGCCGCTATCGATGAGCGTTTGGCGGCGCACTTTCCCGGCGCATTTTCCGCCGTCTTGCTGGGCATGGGCAGCGATGGCCACATCGCCTCACTGTTTCCCGGCGCGCCGACCGAACACCAGGCATTGCGCTGCCTGGCGGCGCTGCATCCGGAGACACAGCAAAGCCGCATCTCCTTATCGCTGCCGCGCTTAATCGATAGCCAGCGCCTGTGGCTAGTCATTACCGGCGCAGAAAAACGCCGCGTACTGGAACAGGCCAGCGGCGATACTTTACCGGTTTCTGCCCTGTTACGTGCTGCAGGCTGTACTATCGACGTCTTCTGGTGTCCGTGACACCAGACTGCTACTCCGAGAAAGAATGACTGTTATGGCGTATCCGTTTTCCGAACCTAAATCCGAACTCAAATCGATCGTACCATCCGAAAAAGGATTACTGGCGCGGATACGCATCGCCAGCACGGCACTCAGTCGCGCCGAACGTCAGGTGGCAGAATTTTTATTACAAAAGCCGCACGATGCCTTGGAAATGTCGATCCGCGTCTTGGCTCAAGCTTGTGACGTCAGCGAGCCGACGGTCGCGCGCTTTTCCCAAAGCCTGGGCTTTGACGGTTTCAAATCGTTCAAACTGGCGTTTGCCAAGAGCCTGGCGACCGGCATCCCTTACCTGCATCTCGATGTCAACCAAGCCGACCATGTGCGTGACGTGCTGCCGAAAGTATTTGACCGCACCATCGCCACCCTGATGGAAGCGCGGAATAATGCCAATGTAGCCAGCTTTGAAGCGGCCGTGCATTTACTGGCACGGGCCCGCCGCATCGAATGCTATGGCCTTGGCTATTCGGGTGCCTTGGCCATCGATGCACAATTAAAATTCTTCCGCTTCGGTATTCCAACTACCGTGTTTTGCGATGCCCACTTGCAGGCGCAATCGGCTTCACTGCTCAACAGCGACTGCGTGGTAGTGGCCTTCTCACGCACCGGCCGCACGCGCGATTTGATCAACAGCGTGCAGTTGGCGAAACACGCCGGCGCTAAAATACTGGTGCTGTGTGCCAGCGGCGGCCCGCTGGCTGACTATGCCGATGCCCATATCAGCGTCGATGTCGAAGAAGACCCAGATATTTACACACCGATGACTTCGCGTCTGGCGCACCTGACTTACATCGATGCGCTGGCGGTCGCCGTCACCCTGCTGCGCGGCCCGGCCGCCATCGACATGCTCGAGCGTGCCAAAATCAGCATCAGTGAAAAACGCCTCGAGTCAAAACTGTAAACAATGTCGTAAAAATTTAACAATTCCTGTTCTTGTTGATTTCAAAAGCCTTTTTTACCAGCATTTAGGTAATACTATAGTGGGCTGAAACAGGAACAGAACAGATGAACAGAATCGCCATCCAACAAATCGTCGAAGAAATCAAGGATTTACCCACTCTGCCGGCAGTGGTCATGGAAATCCTCAATCAAATCGATAGCGACCAAGTCGATACCCACGAGCTGGCGCAAAAGGTTACGCATGACATCGCCTTAACGGCCAAAACCCTGCGTTATGCAAACTCGGCGTATTACTCCACCTTAGTCAAGGTCACCACGATCCAGCAAGCCATCGGCCTGCTCGGCTTGGTCACGGTCAGACAACTGATCGTCACGGCCGCCTTGACCGGCTGTTTTCCAGAAAATAATTGTGCCGGCTTCAGTCACAAGCAATTTTGGGAGCACAGCAATACGGTGGCCATCGTCGCAAAAATTTTGGCACGTCGCCTCCATGTCAGCCAAGATGTCGCCTTCACGGCCGGGCTTTTGCATGATATCGGCACGCTGGTGCTGGTCACTTACCATGGCCGCGCCTACGAAGCCGTGCTGGCTGCGCAACGTGAGCAAGCACTGACGCAGTTACAGGCAGAACATCAGGTGCTGGGAATTGATCATGCTGAAGTCGGCACCGCATTGGCGCGGCAATGGAATTTTTCCGAACAAATGATCAACGCCATCAGCGGCCATCATCAGCCGGAAACGCCGGGCTTGGGGTTTTTGGCCACCATCGTGCATGTCGCAAATGGGATTGCCCACGTTTTACACCTCAATCACACGCCCGATCACAGCACACCGGAAATCACTGCCCTGTCGTGGCAGCATCTGGGCCTCGATCAAGATGTACTCGATCAAGTATTACTGGAAGCCAGTGCCGAATTTTTGAAATTACAACAGCAAGTCCTCATCTGAGGATGGCACCGACAAATCGGCTTGCATCAAGTGGCCGAGCTTACTCGCCTTGGTATTGAGGTAGCGGTTATTGTGTACGTTACGTTCTATGATCAATGGTACATGTTCGGCCACGAGCACATTCAAACCGGCCATGGCGGCCAGCTTGCGCGGATTATTCGTCATTAAGCGCAATGAGCGGATACCGAGATGGCGTAACATCGGATCGCACAGACCGTAATTGCGCAAGTCGGCGGCAAAGCCCAGACGCTGATTGGCTTCGACGGTATCAGCACCATCATCTTGCAAATGATAGGCGCGTACTTTATTGAGCAAACCGATACCACGCCCTTCCTGCCGTAAATACAGCAGCACGCCTCGTCCGGCTTCGGCGATTTTTTGCAGCGCCAACTCTAACTGCGGTCCGCAATCACAGCGCTGGCTGAACAAGGCGTCACCGGTCAGACATTCGGAATGTATCCGCGCCAACACCGGCGCACCGTCATCGACTACGCCCAGCGTCAGGGCGATATGCTCTTTGCCACTGCCCGGTTCAACAAAGGCATGCATACGAAAATTCGCCCAAGTCGTGGGCAAATGACAGGAATCGACATAATCAAGGGGGACGGCGTGAAGCGGCGCGGGTATGGTGCTGGACATACGGTTCCTGAAAAAGCTTTTGAAGTAACATGTGAAAAAATACACGGCAACCCCGAGTATAAACGACCTGAGGCATGCGCACACGTTACATCGCTGGGAAGCAGCAGACAAAACCGTGCGTCCGTTACCGACAGATGCGGTCAAAACCGATAAAAGCAAGCTCTGCAAGCAAAAACGGGGCGGCAGCCTACGCTACCACCCCGTCAAACTAGGAGCCTGAGCTAGCCAAAATCTGTCCTCGCTCAGCCGATTTTTCGCTTCGACTCGTTCTGCCGCTCAGGCTCCTAGCCGACTACGATCAACGCCGCTTCAATTGCGAAATATCGCGAACCGCACCGCGATCAGCCGAGGTCGCCAAGGCTGCATAGGCTTGCAAAGCTTGCGACACATAGCGCTCGCGTGCCACCGGCTGCCAAGCCGCGTCACCACGGGCATCCATCGCGGCACGGCGTTCGGCCAGCAATTCCGGGCTGATCATCAAATTAATACTGCGCGCCGGGATATCGATGGCAATCACATCACCCTCCTCCACCAAACCGATGGCACCGCCTTCCGCCGCTTCCGGCGAAGCATGACCAATCACCAAACCCGACGAGCCACCGGAAAAACGGCCATCAGTAAACAATGCGCACGCCTTGCCCAAGCCTTTGGATTTGATATACGAAGTCGGATACAACATTTCCTGCATGCCCGGCCCGCCTTTCGGCCCTTCATAACGAATGATGACGACATCACCTTCGTGAACCGCATCGCCGAGTATCGCCTCAACCGCGCTGTCCTGACTTTCAAACACACGGGCGCGACCAGTGAAGCGCAAAATACTGTCATCGACGCCGGCCGTTTTGACGATACAACCATTTTCCGCCAAATTACCGTACAACACCGCCAAGCCGCCATCTTCCGAATAGGCATGAGCACGATCGCGAATACAGCCAGTGGCGCGGTCGAGATCGAGGCTCTCAAAGCGTTCCGCCTGTGAAAACGCCGTCTGAGTCGGCACGCCACCTGGCGCGGCCTTGAACATGGTGTGCACGGCGACATCGTCGCAGACAGCGACGTCATTACGCGCGATGGCTTCGGCCATGCTGGCGCTGTGAATGGTAGGACGCGTGGTATCGAGCAAGCCGGCACGGGCCAACTCGCCGAGAATGGCCATGATGCCGCCGGCACGATGGACATCTTCGATATGGTATTTATCGGTCATCGGCGCGACTTTGCACAGGCATGGCACGTTGCGAGACACGCGATCGATATCGGCCATTTTGAAATCGACACCGGCTTCGTGGGCTGCGGCCAGCAAATGCAAGACCGTATTGGTGGAACCGCCCATGGAAACGTCGAGCGCCATGGCGTTTTCAAAACTCGCCTTGGTGGCGATAGAGCGTGGCAACACCGAGTAATCGTCAGCTTCATAATGGCGCTTGGACAGCTCAACGATCAAACGACCGGCACGCAGAAACAATTCTTTGCGGTCGGCATGGGTAGCCAAAATCGTGCCATTACCCGGCAAAGCCAAGCCCAGCGCTTCGACCAGACAATTCATCGAGTTGGCGGTAAACATACCGGAGCAGGATCCGCAGGTCGGGCAGGCGGAACGTTCGATACGGCCGATTTCTTCATCCGACACCTTGCTGTCGCCAGCTTTGATCATGGCATCGACCAAATCGATCTTCATGATCTTCTGCACTCCACCCTGCTTAGGATGCAGAGTTTCGAGAACTTTGCCGGCTTCCATCGGCCCACCCGACACAAACACCACCGGAATATTCAGACGCATCGCTGCCATCAGCATGCCGGGCGTGATTTTATCGCAGTTGGAAATGCACACCATGGCATCGGCACAGTGGGCATTGACCATGTATTCAACCGAATCGGCAATCAGTTCGCGCGAAGGCAGCGAGTACAACATACCGCCATGACCCATGGCGATGCCATCATCAACCGCAATGGTATTGAATTCCTTGGCCACACCACCAGCCGCTTCGATTTCACGCGCCACCATTTGACCAAGGTCTTTCAGATGCACATGGCCCGGCACGAATTGGGTAAACGAGTTGACGACGGCGATAATAGGTTTATCAAAATCACCGTCTTTCATGCCAGTGGCACGCCACAAAGCACGCGCGCCGGCCATATTACGGCCATGGGTGGTGGTACGGGAACGGTATTGCGGCATAGCTGACTCCAGAATTCGACAAAGAATGCCTAGCTTGCCCGCACTTGCTTCATATGTCAAATAGCGTTTTTAGGGGAGATTCATATACAAAAAAGATTAATCGCTTTTTTTTAGTGTGCAGCAAAAAGCAGCCATCATCGAAAATTGGCGCACCAGCTTGCAGGCCTTAACTTTAGCAGGATTGCCTGCAGTGTGCGAACCACTTTCACACCCTGCAGGCACGCCGCCTTGCTAAGAAAACAAGCCGAAAACAAATGATCGCCATCGCCAAGTTCAAGCGTCAACTCCACAATCCGCCCGGCATCGTATAATCTCCCGCACAGATTCATTGCCACAGCCCGATGTTATGCCGCCATCAGGCGCAAGCCCAAAATGCCATTCATTCCTTTAAAGAGATACCGATTCAATGAAACTCGCCACCTGGAACGTCAATTCCCTCAAAGTCCGCCTGCCACAGGTCTTGCAATGGCTGGAAACGAACCCCGTCGATGTCTTGTGCCTGCAAGAAACCAAGCTCACCGACGATAAATTTCCTCAAGCTGAAATCGAGGCAGCCGGTTATCACGTCGCCTTCAGCGGTCAAAAAACCTACAACGGCGTGGCGATCATTGCGCGCCACCCTATCGAGCAAGTACAAAAGAATAATCCGCTGTTCGAAGATGAACAGCAGCGCATCATCGCCGCCACCATTTGCGGCATGCGCATCATCTGTGCCTATGTGCCGAACGGACAAGCGCCGGATTCGGATAAGTTTGTCTATAAATTGAAATGGTTGGCGGCGCTACAGGAATGGCTGCGTGGGGAACTCCAGCAGTATCCACAATTGGCCCTGCTCGGTGATTACAACATCGCCCCGGACGACCGCGATGTGCATGATCCGGCCGCTTGGGTCGGTATGAATTTGGTGTCACCAGAGGAACGCAGCGCCTTGCAAGGCTTGCTCGATCTGGGTCTGAGCGACAGTTTCCGGCAATTTGAACAAAGCGAAAAAAGCTTCAGTTGGTGGGATTACCGTGCGCTCGGCTTTCGCCTCAATAAAGGCATGCGTATCGATCACATTTTGTTATCGGCAGCGCTGGCCAGCCGCTGTCATGCTTGTGTGATCGACCGCGTGCCGCGCAAGTGGGAGCAACCATCCGACCATGCGCCGGTGATTGCCTCCCTCAGTCCCTTAGCCGAGAGCTGATCCGGCGCTTACTACCGCTCACTGATCTTTACCTATGCGTCGCGTCCGATACGACGCGCCGCAGTCATGCGCGGGGCCGGCCGAGCGCTGGCAAGTCGTGCCGCCGGCTGCCCCTGCTCCATGCGGAACGCCGACATCGCTGTTTTCAGCAAGTTGGCTTGCTCTTCCAGTGAGCCTGCTGCCGCTGCCGCTTGTTCGACCAAGGCAGCATTCTGTTGGGTCGCTTCATCCATGTGGGCCAGTGCGATGTTGACCTGGCTGATGCCATCGCTCTGCTCCACCGACGCCGAGGTGATTTCATTGATGATCGCCGCCACCTGATCCACCGCAGCGACGATACGACTCATCGAGGCACCAGCCTTATCCACGAGCTCGGAACCTTCATTCACCTTCGTCACCGAATCTTCGATCAAACTCTTGATTTCTTGAGCCGCTGCCGCACTGCGCTGCGCCAGCGTACGAACTTCACTGGCAACCACCGCAAAGCCACGGCCCTGCTCACCGGCGCGGGCCGCTTCGACCGCCGCATTGAGCGCCAAAATATTGGTTTGAAACGCAATCCCTTCGATCACGCTGATGATGTCGACGATTTTGCGCGAACTGTCGGAAATCCCCTGCATGGTCGAAACCACGCGGTTCACCACTTCACCGCCCTGGGTCGCGACATCGGAGGCATTGACGGCCATCTTATTGGCTTCGCGTGCATTGTCAGCATTGTTTCTGACCGCCTCGGTCAACTCTTCCATGCTCGCCGCCGTTTGCTCCAAGGAGGAAGCCTGCTGCTCGGTACGACCCGACAAATCCATATTGCCAGCCGCAATTTCAGTCGACCCGATCGTAATCGAATCGGTCGCCTTGCGCACGTCGACCACCATCACCCGCAATTGCTCGAGGAACTGATTGAAAGCTTGCGCCGTCTGCGCCACTTCATCTTCACCCTCGACGACGATTTTACGACTCAAATCACCACCACCAGCGGCGATATCCGTCATCGCATCGCGCACCCGTTGCAATCCCGATAGCATACGCCCGACCAACCACGTCGAGACTGGCAAAATCACGGCCAACAACACCAACAAAACCAAGCCAGAAATCACTAGCAGTTGATCGAGTGACGCCAGCGCCTTGTTTTTATCGACCACCAAGGCCAAGTAAATATCTGAGCCGGTAATTTGTTGTAAGTACAAGAAGCTGGCTTTGCCGGCGATCTGCACTTCGGTAGGCTCGGTGTTTTTAGCCAGTGTCGCAATATTTTCCAAGGCCAATTCAGCGGCGATTTCCTTGGCCGGCTTGAGTGCCTTGGTTTGGTCGGAATGCGCCAGCACTACGCCGGATTTATCGAGCAAGAAGGCATAGCCATCGCCGGCCAGTTTGACGGTCAGAATTTGATCGACAATTTTAGTCAGAAACACATCGGCTGCCACCACCCCGCCTTCGCCACCTTTCACCGGTGCGGCAAATGAAATCATCAGACCGGGTGGGTTGACGCCCATATAAGCCGAGGTAACAATGGCTTTCTTGGCTTCCATCGCCGCCTTATACCAAGGACGAGCAGTAGGGTCATAGCCGGCCGGAGGTGGATTGGCCGGATTATTGGTAAACGTTTTATCGGGCTGCCCCAGATACACGCTGAGGAAATTACCACCGCCGCGTACCATCGCCAAGCTCGCTTGCAAATCAGCGCCATTGCCCAAGCCTTGCGCCAAGCTGTCCACCAGCGCCGTATTAATCTGTATCCAGTTACTGAGCAGGGCATTGTAGCCGGTAGCAACGCCGCGTATCTCTGCACTCAAATCATGTTCAATCTGCGACTTCATACGCAGATAGCTGCCGACGGTCAAAAAAACCGTACATATTGTTACCAATAATGCGATAACAAAAATTAACCTGCCTTTGAGAGATTTCATAAGTTCTCCATGTTTTTATACATTCACTACACCGTTGCAAATACAGCACCCTTGCGGGGACTGTGATATTTTAAATCTTGCCTGACAGCGAAGATTGCCCGATATTACCTGCGAACTTCATGGGGTTCAAAAAAATGTCTCTGGCGTTGTTAGCGGTTCACAACAGTTGCTATAGTTCAAATGCACAGTTACAATCAGGCGTCAAATGCTTCGTTCGCGCCGGCCCAAGCAAGCGCATTCCCGCATGCTTTTGGCTGGAACCCAGTATCGTTTTCAGCACTGAAAACAGCATGATTTCTGGCATTTTTATTAAGCACGAACGCCGCCAGGCTCCCGCGCAAAAGCGCGCTGATCATTACCCACAAGTCAGGTCGATTGCGCATCCACCCAGCCGCCCAATTCGTCATT
>NZ_JASJVS010000018.1:0-72262 GCF_035019605.1 Undibacterium sp. 5I2
TTGTACTTCGTTGCAACGTAGCGCGATGCTTTGCGCTCAGTCTGGTCAACCGAGCTTTTTCAAGCTCCGGCCTTGAGGCCGGGGTAATTGACGTTTATCAGGTGAAAATCGTTAGTGTTGTTGGCCAGGAGTCTGTCGGGCTTAGGAGCAATCGGCTGAAAAATTGCCTGAGCGATCCATATTTGTTTTGAAAAACAAAATTTGGACTGAGGAAAAGGAAAATCAGTGTTTGTATTATTTTATATGGGGGCAGTAGTCAGAACAAGCATTTTGCCGCTCGCTGATCGAATCAGATTGGAGCAAATTATTTCTGATCGCGCTGTGGATGCTCAATGCCAAATGAAAACCATGAGTTCGTTTGACGAAGGTGTTGTATTTTTCAGATAATTTCCCTGTGGAAATATTTTTTTGTTTAAAATAATTTCATTCTTGATAAAAAAATACAGCAATCGGTGGCCCAAGCCGATTTCACCTTGGAGTCGACATGACGTATTCATCACTGCAAAAATTTGGCTGGTCGCATTGCTTTTTTCAACAGTTGTCTTTGCTTGAAATTGGCGCTGAAGAGACGCCGGAGCGCATCTTGCGTATTACTGCAATCCACCGTAACCGCGTCGTCGCGATGGGGCTGCACGGCGAGCGCTCTGTCCTATGCGGCGCGCAGTTTCAGCCGCTCAGTCAGCATTTGGCAGTGGGCGACTGGGTGATCGCTACGGCGGACCACGAGCATCACCGTCTCCAGCGCATCTTCGAAGCAAAAAATCGCCTGCGCCGTATCTCGAATGGCGTGCCACAGGTGATCGCGGCGAACCTCGACTATTTATGGATTGTGACCAGTGCTAACGAAGAGTTCAACGTCAAGCGACTCGAACGTTACTTGGCCTTGGCCTATGAGTTTAACATCAGCCCGGTGCTGATACTGAGCAAGAGCGATACCTGTGATGATCTTGAGCATTATCTCGATCAGCTTACCCGCCTAGGTGTGGAGCATGTCCACGGTCTGAGTGTCAACATACCGGCTTCGCTTGATGTGTTATCAGCCTACCTCGGTGCCGGTACCACGATCGCCTTGATCGGTTCGTCCGGTGTCGGTAAGTCGACATTGATCAATGCCATGTTGGGTAGCAATTTGGCGACTCGGGAAATTCGTCAAGATGATGCCCACGGCAAGCACACCACTACGCGCCGTGAGCTATTCTTTTGCGACAATGGCGTGGCGATCATCGACACCCCCGGCATGCGCGAGTTGCAACTGGATGAAGCCACCCAAGGTCGGGAGCGGGTGTTTCAGTCCATTATGGCATTGAGCCAGCACTGCCGCTATAATAATTGTTGCCATGTTGCTGAGCCTGGTTGCGCTATTCGGAGCGCAATTGCTGATCAGCGTCTTACCGAGGCTGAATTCGCTAATTACAGCAAGCTCTTGAAAGAAGAAGTGTCGCAGCAACGGCGTGCCGAGGGCGCGCATGCGGTCAAACAGCACTATCGCGACTATTTTAAAAAGGTGCATAGCGCCAGAAAAGATCAGTGGTAGTCTCCGAGGAAGCGCAGAGTTAATCTGCGCGGTTTTGGTCGATTTTTAAGCTCGCTCGAAGCTCAACTCGCCACACTGATCTGCGATTGCAGATAATTTTGTATCCCGACTTTTTCCATCAGCTCAAGTTGGGTTTCCAGCCAATCGATATGCTCTTCGGTATCTTCGAGTATCAATTGGAATAAGTCACGTGAGACATAGTCGGCGCAAGTTTCAGCCATCGCCACGCCTTCCTTGACAGTTTGTTGCGCCGCTAATTCCAGCTTGAGGTCGCAACGCAGCATTTCTTCCGCATGCTCACCGATCATCAATTTGTGCAGTGCTTGCAAATTCGGTAAACCACCGAGCATCAAAATGCGGTCAATCAACTTGTCGGCATGCTTCATTTCGCCTATCGATTCTTGATATTCTTTCTGTGCAATTTTATCGAATCCCCAATGCTTGTACATTCGTGCATGCAAGAAATATTGATTGATTGCGCTCAATTCATTAGTCAATTGTGCATTGAGCAGTTTGATGACTTTGGCATCGCCTTTCATGAAATTCCTCTCGAAAACGGTTTATGAATTTTTATCATAGCAATCGTGAGCGAATTTTGCAGTCATTTTTTGCCCTTGGGCTCGAATTTAAACGCGGCGACTTTGCTGTCTCTCGTGACGGTGACGAGGTGGAGGCGCTGTTACCGTGGAATTTGCATAAGCACGATTTAGCCAGTGAAACCGTTGCTTGAATAGGTTGTTGATGATGGAGCGCTTACAACTTACCAACTATCCTGACACAGAGGGAGCTCTTCTGCTGCAGAAATAAAAGCGTCAATTTCGCCGCCAATTTTGTCACATGCCTTCAGCTATCAAGCGAAAAATTGATCACCGCCTTGGCCGCGACACTGATGGCTTTGCCGTCTTCCAAATACGGTTTGAACAGGGCGCGTAAGAGTGCATAACGGGCCGCTTCATCGAGGCGTGCGGAACCGGACGATTGATGCACCTCTACGCTATCGGCTTGGCCAGCTTCATTCACTACTACGCGCAGTATCACCTTGCCCTGTTCGCGCAAACGCCGTGACTGCGCCGGGTAAGTCGCTTGTGGTGCGCGCAGGTATTCGAGCTGGCTGATGCTTTTCGGTTCTGCGCTGGTTTTACTACTGTTGCTGGCCGTGGCTGTGACAGTCGCGACAGCCGCGCTGCTGACAGTGGGTAGTGCAGCGGCAACTGGGCCAGCGACGATAGACGTGGCAGCCGGCAGTGTGATGCTGGGGAGCTCAGGTGGTGCGATGACGGCGATGGCGGGGGCTGGCAAGGCTAGGCTGCGGCTGATCAGCGGCAACTGCGGCGGCGCCAGCGCTGGCGGGGCGGCCGGGTTGATGAAGATGGTGACGAGTTCTTTCGGCAGGCTGGGTACGGCAGTCGTCAGCATGCCTTGCTGGAGTGCGAAGATCAGGCACACGTGCAGTGCCGCGATCAGCGGGAGCGCGATCCAACGTGTGTTCGCGCGTGGCTGGCCGAGGTTGCCGGCGCAGGCGTAAGCATTCATGCCGCGACTCCTGAGAGTGGCCGGCGCTGCAAGACCAGCGGGATGACATGGGCCGGCAAGGCGCTGTTTTCATTGCATTCGCGTAAAACTTTTCGGGCGCAGCCGGCGCATTTTCCGCAGCACGTGCCAACTTGTAAATGGTGCCGCAAATCAGCCATCGTGGTGTGGCCAGCCGCACAGGCGCTGGCGATCTGGCGTTCAGAAATATTATTGCAGACGCAAACGATCATCACTGTCTCTCTTGGTCGTTAAGTGGAATGGCGTGGTGGTGTTGCGTTCATCCAAGAAAAGCGGCGCGGCTTGCTCGACTGGGGTAGTTGCGCATCGATCAGCCCGGCCCATTGCTCCGATAATTGCAAGCAAGTGGCATGCAAGACGGGGGCTAAGTTAGGCAAGGCGGTCAGGGCTTTCAAGTGACGTTCAATCACGGCGGCCAATTTGAGGCAGGCGCTGCTACCGTCGCTTTGCCGGGCATTGACGCTGTAATGCGACATCAGATGCAGTAGCGCCGAGACCAATAACTCGGGTTGCGTGCTGTGGCCGCTCGGCGTGCTGTTGAGTTGCTCGTTTGAATAAGCTAAGGACATGGCGCTTCTCCCTGTGATGATGGTGCGGGCCTGAATTCAGGCGGTCAGTATCAATTTGTTCAAGCGCGTAAGGCGCAGGTGGTAAATTTTTCCCTCGTGATCGATCTCAATTTCTCTTTCCCTTTGCATGAGTTCGCAGCTCTTGAGGCGCGGAATGCTGCCAGATATGCTGGGCCGGCACGGTTGTGGCGAGGCTGACGTCACATCGGGCTGGCAAGAAGAAGGGTGGCGCGCTTCGAGCATTCGATTCTCCTAAATCTAAATGATAACAATTCCTATTTAGGATTATAAGCGCGAGCCGATATTTTGCAAGTGCTTTTTATAGGAACGGTCGATTTTTTGTGTTGGAGTGGTCGCCGCGACGAAAAAAAACCCGGCGAACCGGGTTGGATAGAGTAGTCAGGGGAGATTCAGGCGCGTTGCGCCATCGCTTCGCCCATCACGACCGATTTTTCCGCCTGCCAAGCAGGATCGAACTGCGCGGCACCGGCCGGGAATAATAAGACCACGGTGGAGCCGAGCAGGAAGCGGCCCATTTCTTCACCTTGCTTTAATACGATCGCTTGATCGCGGTAATGCCACTCTTGGACTGCTTTGCGGCGTGGCGGGTTGATGATGCCATGCCATACCGTCGCCATACTGCCGACGATGGTTGCACCAACCAGTGTCAGGACGAAGGGGCCGTGATCAGATTCAAAAAAACACACCACCCGTTCATTGCGCGCGAATAAGCCTGGTACGCCGCGGGCCGTGGTCGGATTGACCGAAAACAAGTCGCCCGGAACATAGACCATGCGGGTGAGTCTGCCATCGCAGGGCATATGGATGCGGTGGTAGTCGCGCGGGCTCAGGTAGATAGTGGCAAAGCTGCCGTTGGCATAGTTGGCCGCCGCTGCACTGTCGCCTCCGAGCAAGGCGGTGGCTGAGTACTGGTGGCCTTTGGCTTGAAAAATTTGCCCCTGCTCGATGGCGCCGAACTGGCTGATGGCCCCGTCGACCGGGCAGACCAGTGCGCTCTTGGCTAGCGGGCGGGCATCGGCACGCAGCGCGCGGGTGAAAAACTCATTGAAGCTGGCGTAGCTGGCAATATCAGGATTGGCTGCTTCCGCCATATTGACACGATAACGGCCGATAAACCAAGTGATCAACTTGCTGGTGAGCACGCCTGCTTTGGCATTGGCAACTTTGCCGGCAAAGATAGTCAGCGCCTGTTTGGGCAAAAGGTATTGCGGTAGGACGGCAAGTCGATCAGACACGGTAGAGGCCCTGTTGAGATATCGGTCGAGAATTATAACGTTGCGCGCCAGTAAAGCGCAGTTTTTGCTCTGTTTCTGCACGAGAAAGCAGCGCAGTTGAGGTAGCTGTGGGTTTTGAATACGTTTTGCCTAAATGGTGTTTAGTTATAATCTATTGGATATTTAAAAATCATAGTGATATGCTTTATGTCATCGCGGGTCGACGGCCCGTACCAACCGCCCACTAAGGAGATTTTTATGAAAACTGTAGGTCAAAAATTAGACGCATTCAAAGTTACAGCAGCTAAGCCAGGTTTTAATCATCACGAAGAGAACGGCGTTTCCGCATTTGAAGACATCACCGAAGCCTCGTTCCCAGGCAAATGGAAAATCATTTATTTCTACCCGAAAGATTTCACTTTCGTTTGCCCAACAGAAATCGTTGAATTCGCTAAATTGACGAATGATTTCGCCGATCGCGATGCTATCCTCTTGGGTGGTTCGACCGATAATGAATTCTGCAAATTGGCATGGCGCCGTGAACATAAAGACCTCGACAAGCTCAATCACTATTCGTTTGGTGATTCCACCGGTTCCTTGGTTGACATGCTTGGCGTGCGCGATATCGCTGCCGGCGTTGCTTTGCGCGCGACTTTCATCGTCGATGCGGACAA
This sequence comes from Undibacterium sp. 5I2, assembly GCF_035019605.1. Classification (NCBI taxonomy): domain Bacteria; kingdom Pseudomonadati; phylum Pseudomonadota; class Betaproteobacteria; order Burkholderiales; family Oxalobacteraceae; genus Undibacterium; species Undibacterium sp. 5I2. The sequence continues at coordinate 5,564 of NZ_JASJVS010000018.1, forward strand.
TGTCATTCAGCACGTTTCGGTGAATAACCTCAACGTTGGTCGTAACCCAACTGAAATTTTGCGCATTCTTGATGGTTTGCAAACTGATGAACTGTGCCCATGCAATCGTAGCGTCGGCGGTTCTACACTGTAAGCAAGTAGCGAGTATGATGAAACCCGCTGCGGCGGGTTTTTATCTCACTAATAGATAGGAAAAAACTATGGAATTCTTAAATTCAATTAAAAGTAAGATCCCTGATTATGCCAAGGATATTCGTCTCAATCTCGACGGCACCATCGCCCGTTCCAGCCTAGAAGGCAATGATGCCGTCGGTGTAGCGCTGGCAGCGGCCTTTGCGGCAAAAAGTAAGTTCATCATCGATGCGATACGCAGTAGTGATGCCATCAGTGCCGAAGAAATCCACGCGGCCCTGACTGCCGCCGCGCTCATGGGCATGAATAATATCTGGTACCCGTATGTGGAAATGGCGGACGATGCCGATTTGAAAACCCAGGCTGCGCAATTGCGTATGAATGCCTATGCCACCAATGGTGGGGTCGATAAGCGTCGCTTTGAAATGTATGCACTGGCAGCATCAATCGTCGGCAAATGCCACTTTTGCGTGAAATCACACTTCGAATTACTGCAAAAAGAAGGTATGTCGGTAACACAATTGCGTGATGTCGGCCGTATTGCTGCAGTAATTAATGCTGCTGCTCAAGTGATTGCAGCAGAATAAGTCTTAGTGCCTGAGCAGGCGGCGCTTATTTAACCGGGATCAGCGCTTTTTTGGCGCTGTGATTCGGGTCTTGGTATAACCAAGGCAGGACGAATTTCGTCATCTCGGAAGCCGCATGCACCGGTGCTTTAGCTTGATGCGCCACGGCGCTGCAAATGGCTTCGATCAGGCACAGGGCCGCACCTTCTGAGTTGGGTGAGAAGTGCCGCCGTGTCTGTGCATACAGCGTGACATTGGCCAGCGCCGCCAGCGGCGAACTCGGGGCATCCGTCAGTGCCAAGATAGGGACATGCTTTTCATGCAATTGGCGCAAGATGGTCACGACATCTTCGGCATAGCGTGGAAAGGAAATGCCGATGATCAAATCGCGCTCGGTGTATTTGAACAATTGCCGTGCCACGGTGGATGGCCCGCCGCTGCCTATGGTCGATTGCACAGTAGTGCAAAACGGATCAAGATTATGTGCCATCAAACCGCCGAGGAAGGCGCTGGCACCGTAGCCGACGATGTAGATGCGTTCGGCATTGAGTATCATGCGTACCGCTTGATTGCATAAATCGGTATCGAGGGCGCGCCGTGTCGCTTCTAAATTCGCCAAATCTTCATTGAGCGAACCGGCGATAATTTCGGTACTGCTGGCCGGACGGTTGACTTCGCTGCGCAAATTATCGATCGGTGCCAACATGGCTTCAAACCCACACACCAATTCGGCCCGAAATTGCGGATAACCTTCGAAGCCAAGCGCGCGCGCAAAGCGGTTCGCGGTCGCCACAGAGATGCCGACGGCATTGGCGAGTTCATCAATCGACATCGTGGCAGAACGAAACACATTGGACAGTACATAGTCCGCCGTTTTTTTATGCGCTTTCGACAAGTTCATGTAGACCTTGCCTATACGGACGTTGACTGTGCCACCAAGGGCGTTGGTATCTGGGCGATTCATGAAGATCCGTTGTGTGCGCTGTATGAAAAATACTAATGTAATTCCATCATGTCAATGTGTCATTCGGTCGAGCAAGTGGACTTGCTTTAATTCAATTGTGACATGCGTTGAGCTGAATATTTATCCGAAATATCGCTAATAGTGTAAATTATATTACATTCGAACTCGATAAACAGCGCAAAACACGCAAGTTTATCCGGCATACGATACACCAGTCTGCTGCGCTTGCGTAGATAAATTGTGACATTGTGTCTACTTGCAAATGCATACAAGCGGTGTATCGGTGTGATCAACAGCGCTCCGTTTCAGAGTCCGACGGCGTGGATAATGCCACCACCCAAGCAGACCTCACCATCATACAAGACGGCAGATTGCCCCGGAGTGACGGCCCATTGGTTTGTCTCGAAATGTAAGGCAAAACGATCTTCATCAGCGCCGAAGGTGCAGGCCATATCAGCCTGACGGTAGCGTGTTTTAGCCGCCAAGGCCGCTTGTTGCGGCGCATGTCCGGCCACCCAGCTTACTTGCCGGGCTTCCAAATCTGTCGATAATAGCCAAGGATGTTCATGACCTTGCACGGCGTACAAGGTGTTGGCCGCAATATCCTTGCGTGCCACATACCAAGCATCGCTACTGCCGTCGGCGTTTTGATGTGATTTGATGCCGCCTATCCCTATGCCTTTGCGCTGTCCCAAGGTGTAAAAACTCAAACCGACGTGCTGACCGATCAATTGCCCTTCAGGTGTACGGATATCGCCCGGCTGATAGGACAGGTAACGGTTGAGGAATTCGCGGAACGGGCGCTCGCCGATGAAGCAAATACCCGTTGAATCTTTTTTCGTGGCATTCGGCAGGCGTAATTGTTCGGCAATCTTGCGCACTTCGGTCTTGTGGATTTCACCGAGCGGAAAGAGGGTATTGGCCAGTTGTTGCTGGTTCAAACGGTGCAGGAAATAGCTTTGGTCTTTACTGGCATCCAAGGCTTTCAGCAATTGAAATTCACCATTGACTTCACGCACTCGGGCGTAGTGGCCGGTAGCGATGTAATCGGCACCGAGTTGCATGGCGTGATCGAGGAAGGCTTTGAATTTGATTTCTGCATTGCACAGCACATCGGGATTCGGGGTGCGACCGGCTTGGTATTCGCGCAGAAATTCGGCAAACACCCGATCTTTATATTCGCTGGCAAAATTGACGGCTTCGATATCGACCCCGAGCACGTCGGCCACGCTGACCGCATCGATCCAGTCTTGCCGAGTCGAGCAGTACTCGCTGTCGTCATCATCTTCCCAGTTTTTCATGAACAGGCCGATGACTTCATAGCCTTGTTCTTTGAGTAGCCACGCCGATACCGATGAATCAACGCCACCCGACATGCCTATCACGACTCTTTTTTTACGCATTATTTCGGTCCGAGTGCGCTGGGATGGGTAAACAAGAGCGACAGCGGGGCGCGTTTCCCGCGTAAAAAATCGTCTATGCATTGTAAGACCAGCGGGCTGCGATGGCGGTGTTCGCAATCGAGGATCTCGTGGTAACTCATCCACAAGGCGCGCACGATGCCGCTGTCGAGCGGGAGACCAAGGGCCGCACCGACTTCACCAGTGAAGGCAAAGCGCAGATAGGTTTGCTCGTCGGAGTGCGACAGGTAGGTACCGATGAGGGCGGTGGGCGTGAAGTCGTGCGCGCTCTCTTCCAGAGTTTCGCGGATTACGGCTTGTTCCAAGGATTCACCGGCTTCCAGATGACCGGCCGGTTGGTTGAAACGCAAGCCCTCAGGCGTTTCTTCTTCTATCATCAGAAAACGATGATCTCTTTCAATAATTGCAGCCACGGTAACGGCTGGTTTCCAAATAAGTGACATAACTTCTTTCTCGTAGCCCTATATTTTACTTTGTCGTCAAAATTTGTGTGGCAAACCAGCAAATTTGTCAGCAAATTAGTGCGTGCAGATTTGCTGCTTGTCTTGCTAATTGCCCAGTAAATGAGCACAGTGGGTGACTTTTGGTCCGTGCTTTATTATCCAGTTTTTTTATACAACATTGTTTATAAAGGGAAATATATTTTTTTCTATTAATTTTCAGGGATCTTTTCTCGTGCACCGAAGTGGTGAATAAAAAAATTCAGTAAAAAACGAACGGTTGTGCTAAAAAACATTTTACGTGTAATATCGTTGTCGAATACTAAATGTAAGATCCCAGTAAGAAATATTCGTTCACGCCAAGCCGCCCTGATGGCGAGTCGTTCATCGACGCCTGAGCGCAGACTGCTGGTATCCATGCCAAAAGAATTTATTGACTGTCAGGGAGTACATCTATGAAAATCGGCATTCCCGCCGAGACCCGGCCCGGCGAAACACGTGTCGCGGCCACCCCGGAAACTATTAAGAAGTACATTGCGGCTAAGCATGTCGTGATCGTACAAGCCGGCGCCGGTATCGCTGCCAGTATTACTGATGAGGCGTATCTGGCCGCTGGTGCCCAAATCGGCAGCGCGGCAGAGGTATTTGCCGCCGAATTGCTGCTCAAGGTGCGCGCACCGGATGCGAACGAACGGACTTTGATCAAGTCCGGCACGGTCGTCGTCGGCATGCTCAACCCGTTTGATGCCGACAATCTCGCAGCCATGGCGACACACGGCTTGACTGCGTTCGCCCTCGAAGCCGCGCCGCGCATTACCCGCGCGCAGGCTATGGATGTGCTGTCTTCACAAGCCAACATCGCCGGTTATAAGGCAGTCATGATGGCGGCCAACACCTATCAACGCTTCATGCCTATGCTGATGACGGCTGCCGGTACCGTGAAAGCGGCACGCGTGCTGATCATGGGCGTCGGGGTAGCCGGTTTGCAAGCGATCGCCACGGCCAAGCGCCTGGGCGCAGTGATCGAGGCCTCGGATGTGCGCCCACCGGTAAAAGAGCAGGTGGAGTCACTCGGTGCCAAATTCATCGATGTGCCCTACGAAACCGATGAAGAGCGTGAAATCGCCAAAGGCAGCGGCGGCTATGCGCGCTCGATGCCGGCGGCGTGGATGGAACGGCAGGCGGCCTTGGTGCATGAACGGGCCAAGCAAGCCGATATCATCATCACGACCGCCCTGATACCGGGACGGAAAGCGCCGCTGCTGATTTCCGAAGAGACGGTCATGGCAATGAAGCCGGGTTCGGTAATTGTCGATATGGCGGTTGAGCAGGGCGGTAATTGCCCCTTGTCCGAACTCGATAAAATCGTCACCAAGCATGGCGTGCATATCGTCGGCATAGCCAATTTGGCGACGCTGGTGGCGGCCGACGCTTCGGCTTTGTATGCGCGCAATGTGCTCGACTTCCTCAAGCTCATCGTCGATAAAGAGGCGGCTTTGGCCATCAACCGCGACGATGAAATCATCGCCGCTACGCTGATGTGCCACGCCGGCGAAGTCTGTAAGAAGTCATAGAAGTAAATCTTGCCGGAAAACATAGAGGTTTTGCCGGCATGGTCGTACATTTTTTAGAAACACGTATCAGAAGGTAGAACACCCATGCAAAGAAATATGCTCCGCGCCAAAATTCATCGCGCCACTGTCACCCAGTGCGATCTCCACTATGAAGGTTCATGTGGAATTGATGAAGATTTGCTCGATGCTGCCGATATCACGGAACACGAACAGATCGAGCTCTACAACGTCACCAACGGTGAGCGCTTCTCCACCTATGCCATTCGTGGCAAACGCGGCAGCGGCGAAATTTCGCTCAATGGCGCGGCGGCCCGCCGAGTTCAGCTCGGCGATCTGATGATTATTTGTACTTACGCGCCGATGACAGAAGAAGAAGCGCGCACTTACAAACCGAAGGTGGTGTTTGTTAACGCTAAGAATCAGATCAGCAGTCTTAAGGAGTATTAAGGAGTATTCAATCGGCCAGTCGGCCTTGCTGCCGGCGCCTGGTTTTGCATGTCGCATATCCCGATAACAGAGAGGACATCATGGAAGTCAGTCATACCCTTACCAATCTCATCATTTTTGTGCTGGCAATTTATGTCGGCTACCACGTGGTGTGGACGGTTACGCCCGCTTTGCATACGCCTTTGATGGCGGTGACCAATGCGATTTCAGCCATTATCATCGTCGGTGCCATGCTCGCTGCCGGCCTTACCGAAGGCTTGTTGGCGCAAGTGATGGGCACCTTGGCCGTCGCCTTGGCGGCCGTCAATGTGTTCGGCGGTTTTTTGGTGACCCAGCGCATGCTGGAAATGTTCAAGAAAAAAGAGCCGAAAAGCACGACCAAGGAGATTAAATAATGAGCATGAATTTGGTTACGATGCTGTATTTGATCGCATCGGTTTGTTTTATTCAAGCCCTCAAAGGTTTGTCGCATCCATCCACGGCCCGACGTGGGAATGCTTTCGGCATGCTCGGCATGGCGTTGGCCGTGGCAACCACGATTGCACTCATCATCAAGCTCAAGACTGAAAGTGCCGGCAATGGCCTAGGCTATGGCTTGGTGACACTCGGTGTGGTGGTCGGTGGCAGTATCGGTGCACTGCTGGCGAAACGTGTGGAAATGACGAAAATGCCGGAACTCGTCGCGGCCATGCATTCGCTCATCGGTTTGGCGGCAGTTTGTATCGCCGTGGCCGTGGTGTCTGAGCCTTGGGTATTCAACATCGTCGCCCGTGATGCACCTATCCCGTTCGGCAATCGTCTCGAATTGTTCATCGGTACTTTTGTCGGTGCCATTACCTTCTCGGGTTCGGTGATCGCGTTTGGCAAGCTCTCGGGGAAATACAAATTCCGCCTGTTTCAGGGCGCGCCGGTCAGCTTTGCCGGCCAACATCAGCTTAATCTGGTGCTGGCGCTGGCGATGTTCGGCTTGGGGATTGCTTTTTGTATCACCCAAAGCTGGACACCGTTTGCCTTGATGGCAGCCTTGGCTTTCATCCTCGGTGTGTTGATCATCATTCCTATCGGCGGCGCCGATATGCCGGTGGTGGTTTCCATGCTCAACAGCTATTCCGGTTGGGCGGCAGCGGGGATCGGGTTTTCACTCAATAACTCCATGCTCATCATTGCCGGTTCCTTGGTCGGTTCCTCCGGTGCGATTCTGTCTTACATCATGTGTAAGGCGATGAACCGTTCTTTCTTCAATGTCTTGTTGGGCGGTTTCGGTGGTGCGCCGGCGGCGGCGCAAACTGGTACCCAGGCGGCACGCAATGTCAAATCCGGTTCCGCCGATGACGTCGCGTTCTTGCTCGGTAATGCAGAGACGGTGATCATCGTTCCTGGTTACGGTCTGGCGGTCGCGCGTGCGCAGCATTCCTTGAAAGAATTGACGGAAAAACTGACGCACAAAGGTATTTCGGTCAAGTATGCGATTCATCCGGTGGCTGGGCGTATGCCGGGTCACATGAATGTTTTGTTGGCGGAAGCAGAGGTGCCTTACGATCAAGTGTTCGAGATGGAAGACATCAACAATGAATTCGGCCAGGCCGATGTGGTACTGGTACTCGGTGCCAATGACGTCGTCAATCCTGCCGCCAAAGATCCGAAATCAGCCATCGCCGGCATGCCGATTTTGGAAGCGTACAAAGCCAAAACCGTTATCGTCAACAAGCGTTCGATGGCGTCTGGTTACGCTGGTCTCGACAATGAATTGTTTTACATGGATAAAACCATGATGGTGTTTGGCGATGCGAAAAAAGTGATTGAGGATATGGTTAAAGCGATCGAGTAAGCGATGCTGATTAAAATCGGTGCGCGTCATTGCGCGTGCCGGCTGAGGGGGCACCTGTGTGGAACAGTGTGTCCCCTTTTTTTTGCGCCCTCGTCGCACCAGGAATAGCTTTTTTCTGAAAGCTTTTCTTGCTGCATCGATGCAAAATTAAGATTTATTATGTGCTGACCTTCCAGAGAGCCTATGCCAAAATTTGTTTTTTATGCGGCACCACCGCGTGCTGCGACGACGTTTCATATTGAGAATCATCCCCCGGCGGCACCGCCGCGTGGCTTGGCACAGACCCAAGCGGTGTCGAACTCGACATTGAGCGTGCCTGCCCGCAGTGAGGGGGCACAGCAAAAAAAGACCAAGTCTTTTTTCTCTCGACTCAAAGCCGTGTTTAGTGGTCGCGGCACGCATTCGCCACGCTCTGCCGCTGCACCCACTGTCAGACATGCGCTGGCCTTGACACCGCAAGGCGCGGCGGTTGGCCGCGATAATGCATTTTATGGTCAGATTACTTTTAGCAATATCATGCCCAAACACTTGCCAGAGCCTAGCGAAGTGACACCACCAAGCAGCAGAACGGTAAGCGAAGCCTTGGTCGATATGGTGGCACTGATCGAAGCCAGTACGGAAATCGGAGAAATCACCAAATGTGAGATGGGAGGGACGTTGCGAAGCCATTTCCTTGCGGGCGGGGTGTCACAAAACAGTTTAAAAAATTTATATACGGTATGGGCCGCCAAGTACGCACGCAGCACGGGCGAGTTGTTACCCAGCATTCAAGCACTGGTCGATTCTGCCGATAAGAAGCTTGCTCTGGATAAACAGAATGATCAATACTACTGCCAACTGTTCGAACGCGAACTGGCGTGCGATTTACTCGCCCGTCCCAATTCGGGCATGCTGCAAATCAGCCAAAACATCAAAGATTATATGCTCGCTGATATGGCTTGCTACGATGAGGCGGGACAAAATTACATCAGTCTGCTGGTCCGTGAGCACATGGCACAAGATCAGGCCGAGTACTTAACAAGTATCCCTGAGGCGGCGCAGTTCATTGCGCAACCTTCGCCGTTTGGTTTGATTAACATGCTCAATACCGACTCTGTGCACGCCATCCCTTTGGTGTTGGCGACCGCACTCCGATATCTGCTGTGCGCGCCGCAGTGCGCGAAAATAGTCAATGATGCGCATCAATTTTATACGGATGTCATCCTGACGAGCCGCAGTTTGCACGTCGCCAGTGACAAAGACCAAGAGCTCGGCATGGCAGGCTGTAATAATTTATTGAATTTTCTATTCCATGAGATTGAAGAACAGTGTCCTGGGTTTTCTATGGAACAGGCAACCCTGATGACAGCGGCATATTTTTCTTTCGTCGGAGGGCAAGCCTTGAATGATACCTTCGCCGTTTTTGCCCATCACAGCAAGCAAAATTTCAAACCTTTCTCTTATAAAGCATTGAGTTACAACAGCGATGTCGCGCCTGCGGTCGATCATGCCTACCAAAAACTTGTTAAGGTGTCGGCAGAAATACAGCAACTAAACGTCAACAGAAGCCAGGAGTCGGTCGCGTAAGTCTGACGGAAAACACAGCATGCTGCGTTATTCCCACATGCCTTTGACTGATCGTTACCCATAAGTTTTAACAATGTGCGCCATTCCCCCGGGCCCTCTCTTGGCCGTTTCCGCCAGCGCGAAAATGACGAATTGGGCGACTGGGGGGATGCGTAATTGAGCTGAATGTGGGTAATGATCAGCCAAAAGGGCACGCGAATGTCTCGATGCAGTCTTCAGTACTTTGAAATAAATTTTCTTTGGTTTTTTGGTACCAGTCCGATTGTTGCATCTTTTTTTAATCCCTAAAATTGCTGTGAGCTAAAGACTTTAACGCAGCAACTCGCTCAGCGACGCCTTTATTACTTCGATCGAGCAAGGGAAATTCACATCATCATGTCTCACATTCACTCTTTTTCCAGTTCGATGTCGGCGCTGTTTCGCCGTGCCACCGATACCATCAACGGCGATAAAAGTCCTGGCACCGGTGTTAAAACTTTTGTTGCGGCGAAAAATAGCGAGGTGCGCGTCAGCGCACCCTCGTTGAAGCCGATGCAGCCAATCAAATCTGCATTTTTCCAGCAGATCAGAGCGCTTTCCAGTCTGACAGGTGGCCACAAGGCGAGAGAGAGAATGGAACGTGAGCTAATCGGAAAAAGCATTGCGCCGCAAATTGCAGAAAAAACTATGCATCAAATACGTTACGATGGCTTTGGGGTGATTCAAAATGTGCACGGAAAATTGAGTCAAGCCGATTACACGCTGTTACGCAATCATATTGTGACGCCTTTAAGCGCAACACCGATTAAGCATGAAGCCGGGAAAATCAGAACGGCCGGCGAAGCACTGATAGACATCGCGGCAGCATTGGAAAAAAGTAGCGAACTAAGCCCTGAGACCAAGTCGCAGGTAGGATTGGCGCTAAAAAATGATTTCCTATCACGCGATTTTTCTGCCGAGAGTTTAACGACGCTGCGTGATGCGATCGCCAGCCAATATGCTGATCAGGCGAAAGATATTCTCGCAAGCATAGATCGCATGATCGCTTCCATTGATAAAGAATTTCACGTCACTCGGCATAATGATAATTACTACGGACGCTTGTTTGAGACCGAGTTATCCAGTCACTTGGTGCTGCACCCGAATGCAGACATGCTTGCTGCTGGAAAAATGATTGCCGATTACGTAAGCAAAGATTTTCAAGCGCATAGCAAGTCGGCGCAATCGGAGATTTGCCAATACGTTGTCGACATCATGAAGAAAGATTGTCCGGCATGGCGGACTGACATGCTGGAAGCGAATCAATTTATTGCCAGCAGCACGCCGAAAAATTTCATGGCGATGCTGGCATGCGAAGACGCATACAGCCTTCCTTTGCTGCTGGCGCTGGCGGTTAAATATACTAATTGCGCGCCTAGCTTGAGCGGTATGCTGGCTGAGGCAAGCAAGCTCTATGTCAATGTCATCACGCGACAACGCTTGCTTGTGCGGGTGAATAATTCAGCCGAGCAATCGCAGCGTCACGGTGTCATGCTGCATTACCAGAAACAGGCCGCGAGCGCCGAATTACATCTTGGTCAGGGTGAACGACCAATCGACCGGTATCAATTGCCGGTAACCAACCTGACCGGTCACAATCAGGCGGCGCTGCACAGCGAAACGCCGGTTGCTGTTGGTATGTCGGGGAGTAGCAATATTTTGAAACACTTATTCAAAAAAATAGCAACGGCTTCTCCTGCTTTTCCTACGGAACAGGCACAGTTAATGACCGCAGCCTATTTGACCTTCAGCGGCGGCCACACCTTCAACGAAGCCTACACGGTGTTCAACTATGAAAGTAATCGCTACTTTGCCCCGCTGTCGTATCAAAAGCTACAAGAAAATCCGGGCGCAACGGCCGCTGTCGACCATGCTTACCAACAGTTACTATTGCATGCGCAAGGGTTGAATGAGGCCAAGTCTTGATTTCGAAAAATTAACGCCGTACCAGCGTCGATTTGCCGAACAAGCTCTCGATCAAGTCGACCGCTAACATCGCCGTTTGGTTACGCACATCGAGGGCAGGATTGAGTTCGACTAAATCGAGCGAAGCCATCATGCCGGTATCGGCGATCATTTCCATGCACAGTTGCGCTTCGCGGTAAGTCGGCCCGCCCAATACGGCGGTGCCGACGCCGGGCGCGATGCCGGGGTCGAGGCAATCCATATCGAAGCTCACATGCAGGTGGGTGTCGGCATCGAGTCCGGCCAGTACCGAAGTCATCACATTGCGCATGCCGTGCTCGTCGATGTAACGCATGTCGAACACTTGCATGCCCATTTCATCGATGAATTTTTTTTCGCCGGCGTCGACACTGCGGATGCCGATCAGGCGAATGTCGTCGGGCTGCATGGCCGGGGTGTGTCCGGCATACCCGATCAATTCTTTCGGACCATGTCCCATCAGGCAGGCCACCGGCATGCCGTGGATATTTCCGGTCGGGCTGATGGTCGACAAATTACTGTCGGCGTGGGCATCGAACCAGAGCACGCGTAATTTTTTACCAGTGCTACGGCAATGCGCGGCGACCGCGCTGATCGAACCGATGGCCAGGCAGTGATCGCCCCCCAACATCATCGGCAAATGGCCATTGCGCAGGGCCAGTTCGACCGCATCATAGACTGCCTGATTCCAGTCTATTGCCTGGCGCAGATGGCGCAAACCATTGACGGCCGGTTCCCAGGGATTGGCCGGGCCATGCAAGTTGCCATGGTCTATCACTTGCAGACCACGGGCGCTCAAAGCTTCATTGAGGCCGGCCACGCGCAAGGCGTCCGGGCCCATACCGGCACCGCGTACACTGGCACCGACATCGGTCGGTGCGCCAATCAGGGAAATGGTTTTCATTCTTTTATCGTTTCTATAGTCAAGCGTGTATCGGTAGTTCGGTGGCGTTACCAGCGGTTTGAGTCGGTGTGCTGGTCGCGGCAGCGACTTGTGTTGCCATTCCCATGCCGTACAAATCTTTCGGGTTCATCATTTCCGGAATCAGATCGAGCAGGGCCGAGGTTTTTTGCATCACATATTTTTCAAGATAGCGCATGGCGGAAAAATCTTCGAGCGCAAAGCCGACCGAATCAAACACCGTGACTTGCTCGGCATTGCTGCGGCCGCTGGCGCTGCCGGCCAGGATAGTCCACAGTTCGGTGACGGCGAAATCGGCCGGCATTTGCTGCAATTCGCCTTCCATACGCGATTGTGGCTCATATTCGACTACGACGTGAGCGCGTTGCAGGATATCGGCATGTAATTCGGTCTTGCCCGGGCAATCGCCGCCGACGCCATTGATATGCATACCGGGGCGTATCATTTCGGGGGTCAGGATGGTGGCATTGGTTTTGTCGGCCGTGACGGTAGTGACGATGTCGGCACCGAGTACGGCAGCGGCGACCGAAGCGGCGCGGATCACGCGCAGTTGTGGGTAAGCGCGCAGATTATGTATCAGTTTGTCGGTGGCCGCCGGATCGACGTCATACACGCGTAATTCTTCTATTCCCAGCATGGCGTGGAAGGCGATGGCTTGGAATTCGCTTTGTGCGCCGTTGCCGATCAGTGCCATGCTGCGGCTGTTCGGCCGCGCCATGTAGGTAGCAGCCAAGGCTGAGGTAGCGGCTGTGCGCAGAGCGGTGGTCAGGGTCAGTTCTGAGAGCAAACGCGGATAGCCGGTATCGACATCGGCCAAGACGCCGAAGGCGGTCACGGTTAATAAGCCGGCTTGGGTGTTTTTCGGGTGACCATTGACATACTTGAAGGAATAATTTTTACCATCTGAAATAGGCATCAATTCGATCACCCCATCGGCTGAGTGATTCGCCACGCGGGCCGATTTATCAAACATTTCCCAACGCAGATAATCTTCTTTAATCATTTGCGCCATGCGGGTGATCGCGGTTTCCGGCGTGACCAGACGTAAGTGGGTTTGCATTTCTTGAGTGCCGATGAAAGTGACCATGGTGTTCTCCGTATAGTGTATGAAAGACGGAACATTGTCAGTGGGGTAGATTGCTGCCCCGGAAGCCGTTGCGAAATTATTTCACATTTCGCAAGAGCCTCAGTGCGCCAGGCGCGACTGTGATCGACTTGTTCCTGCCTTTATTGTAGCCATGACAGAGAAAATAAGATTGCTAAATTCTCTTTGATATTGATTAAATTAGAAATTTAATTTCATGTAATTAAAAATAATGAATTTAAATTACATAAATATGCATTATCATAAAATTTCATGAAAAAGGAGCCGATATGGATGCCTATGATTTGAGTATTTTGCGCTGTCTGCAGAGTGATGGCCGCATGAGTAATTTGAATTTGGCCGAGCGGATTCATTTATCGGCACCGCAAACCTTGCGACGCGTGCGTACTTTAGAAGAGAAGCAGATTATTCGCGGCTATGTAGCGCAGGTGGCACCGGCGGCGGTAGGGCTGGGGGTGATGGCGTTTGTGAATTTATCGCTCGATCGCGAGCAATTTCGCAATGTGCGTGAAGTGGAACGACAACTGCGCGCGTTTACCGAAATTATCGAATGCCATACGATTTCCGGCGACTTTGATTACATACTCAAAGTGGTGGCGGCGGACCTGAAGAGCTTGTCACAATTTCTGACTGACACGCTCATGCAGGTACCGGGGGTGGCGTCGCTGCGTTCGATGATCTGCATGGAAGAGATCAAGCCGAGCAGCGGTTTGCCGATTAACTGAAACCGCGATCAGTGCGAAGCAGCGAAACGCAGTGCGAACTTTTTGAAGTGGCGATAGCTGGCACCGAGTTTTTGCAAGGCATCGAGCGATTCAGTCAGTGACTGGCCTTCTTCGCTGAAGTTCAGGCGGAATTCTTCAAAGGCTGATTCGAGTACGGTCGCGAGTTGGTGGTTGACCAGGCGGCTGTAATTGTAATGGCGACGTTTAGTGCGTAATTTCATATTGATCCTCAGTGAAGGTGGATAGGTGCGGACGGCAGTGTACCGGATCCCTCATTTTTTTGTAATAATTCTCAGCGCCAGCCATAGATCATTTGTTCGGCCAGCAGCCGTTTGCCCGGTTTGATGAGGTCGAGCGCACCGAGACCGAGTCCTAACAGGCTCTGGGCGATACTGCCATCGCCACCGACGGTAAACACCCGCGCCAGCGTATCGGTGAGGCCGATGGTGAGGGCGCGGTCTTGACGGCGTGCGGCGATGAAGCTGGCCAAGGCGGTCTCGGCTGCTTGACGACTCAGGCACTGGGCTAAGATAAAGCTGTCGCGCAGCCCTAGATTGAGGCCTTGACCGGCTACCGGATGCAGCGCCTGGGCGGCATTGCCAATGGTGAGTGTGCGCGCACTGACATGGGTCTGGGCATTGAGCCCGAGCGGGTAACCGACCCGCTCCGATACCTGCAGCATGTCGCCGAGACGCTCGCCGAACGCTGCTTGTAAGGCGTGCAGGAAGTCGGCCGAATTTTTTTGCAGCAGCATTTCTGCCGTCGCCGGACGCACGCACCAGACCAAGGCGTAGCCATCGTCCTGCGGCAGCAGGGCCAGCGGGCCTTGCTCGGTGAAACGTTCGAAGGCGCGTCCCGGCAGCGGCATGCTGCAACGGATATGGGCAATGATCGCGGTTTGTTGATAATCGCGCCGCTGACTGCGTTGCGCTTGCTCGGCAAAATTGCCACCTTCGGCTTGAATCAGCACGCCGGCACGGAATGTGGTCGACGCGCTGGCGCTGTCTGGGCGCAGACTGAGCTCAACATGCTCGGCCGTTTCCGTGAGCTGTTCCAGCCGCAGCGGTCGCAGCACGGCGATGCCGGCCTTGGCCAGCGCTTGCTGCATCGGTGCGATGATGTCGCCATAGCGCGCCACATAGCCGAGCGCCGGCACGTGGTAGTCGCTGGCGCGTAGCAAACTGCGGCCGAAGTGGCCACGGCGCGAGACATGAATTTCATGTATCGGTGTCGCCGCAATCGGCAGGCAGCCGGCCGCTTGCAGGATTTGCCAACTGCCGTGTGCCAGCGCGATGGAGCGGGCATCTTGTTCGGCTTGCTCGGCACTGCGGGCATCAAACAAGCCTATCCGCGCCGCTGGCATGCCATGCTGGTGCAATAACAAGGCCAGGCTCTGCCCAACTGGGCCGGCACCGCAGATGGCAATATCGAAATCGCTGGTTGTCATCGGTTCAGCGTGCACGCATTTGGGCTTCAATCTCTTCCACCGTTTTCGGGGTGGCTCGGCTGAGATCGAGGTGGCCTTCGGCGGTGATCAGAATATCATCTTCGATGCGGATGCCGATGTTCCAGAAGCGTTCCGGTACTTGTTCGGTTGGGCGCACATATAAGCCCGGTTCGATGGTGATGACCATGCCGGCTGCCAGCGGACGATACGGTGTGTCTGCACCTTCCTTGCAATGATAACGGCCGACATCGTGCACATCGAGACCGAGCCAATGGCCGGTCGAATGCATGTAAAACTGTCGATAGGCAGCGCTGGCGATGGCATCATCGAGCGTGCCGACGCGGTTCTTATCGAGCAAGCCGACGTCGAGCATGCCTTCGGTCAGCACGCGCACGGCGGCATGGTGACCATCGATATAGCGTGCGCCCGGATGGGCACAGGCTAGCGCCGCTTGCTGCGAGGCCAGCACGATTTGGTACAGGGTCTTTTGCGGCGCACTGAATTTGCCGTTGGCCGGGAAGGTGCGGGTGATGTCGGCGGCATAGCTGTCAAATTCACAACCGGCATCGATGAGAATCAGATCGCCGTCACGGATTTGCGCCCGATTACTTTGATAATGCAGCACGCAGGCATTGGCACCGGAGGCGACGATACTGCCGTAAGCCGGGGCTTGGGCACCACGATGGAGGAATTCATGCAGAATTTCTGCCTCGAGCTGGTATTCGAATTGACCCGGTGCGGCGTAACGCATGGCGCGCGCATGGGCGTCACCGGCGATACTGGCAGCGGTTTGCATGAGGGCGATTTCTTTGTCGTCTTTAAATAGCCGCATTTCATCGATCAAGCGCCGCACATCGTCAGTCTGGCTCGGCGCTTGCACACCGCTGCGCGCACGTCCACGGACTAAGTCCAGACTTTGTTGCAGTTCGCTATCGAGCCGGGGCTCGGCGGCGTTGCTGTAAAACACGGTAGCAGCGTTAGCCAAGTAATCGGCTAACTTTTCCGTCAAGACCGACAGCGGCCAGGCGGCATCGAGCCCGAACACCTCTTGTGCCGCCGCCGGGCCGTAGCGAAAACCATCCCAAATTTCTCGTTCCGGATTTTTTTCGCGACAAAACAGGATGCTGTGCGCCTGTTCTGCGGTGGCAAGCAAGACCAGCACGGCATCCGGCTCCATGAAACCGGACAGATAGTAAAAATAGCTGTCATGCCGGAATGGATAGTGATTGTCGCTATTGCGTATTACTTCGCGCGCGCTGGGGATAATCGCGACGCCACCACCTTGGGCTTGCATCAAAGAAAGTAAGCGCAGGCGACGGGCCTTAAATTCGGAGCAATTCGGGTTCATCAGCTGTCCTGGTTAAGCTTGAGTGGAGCATTGAGGGCGGCCAATTGTTCCGGCGTGCCGACGTTATGCCAGATACCGCGATACAGTTCGCCGCCGATGCGACCACTCTCTATGTGTTGCGTCAATAAAGGGCCGAGTTTGGCATGGCTGCCGGCTTCAATGCTGGCAAACAGTTCCGGTCGGTACACCCCGATATTCGCAAAAGTATGGCGATCTTCCTTGTGATTGGACAATCCCATCAGGCTTAAGGCAAAGTCGCCGTGCGGATGGAAGGGCGGATTTTTGACCATATACAACCATGCCAAGTCGCGCGTCTCGGCTGCCAGCGGCGTGCCCCAAGGGTCATTCTCTTCCAGCGTGTTCAGACATGCGCGGAAATCAAAATGCGGAATATAAATATCGGCTGACACCACCAAAAATGCTGCGTTACCGAGTAAGGGCAAGGCTTGTGCGATACCGCCGGCGGTTTCGAGCGCCGTCGTTTCCGGTGAATACTGCAACCGTGCACCGAACTGACTGCCATCGCCAAGGCTGTCTTCGAGCATGGCCCCAAGATGGGCATGGTTGATAACGATGTCGTGGATGCCAGCCTTGACCAAGTTCAAAATGTGCCAGACGATCAAGGGCCGACCGCGCACCTTGAGCAAAGGTTTCGGGCAGGTATCGGTCAGTGGGCGCATTCGTTCGCCGCGTCCGGCGGCCAATAACATGGCTTTCATGGTGGGGCGACCTTAAAAAGTATAGCCGACTGCCGGCGCGGTATTTTCCAATTCATCGAGCAAACGCAGCAGCGGTACCAATTCCTTGTAGCGATGCGTGGTTTTGCGTATATATTCCATCACTACCGGCATGTCGGCGAGGAATTGATTCTTGCCATCGCGGACAGACAGGCGCGCAAAGATGCCGAGTATCTTTAAGTGGCGTTGCAAGCCCATCCATTCGAAGTCGCGGTAAAAACTGTCAATATCGGCTGCCACCGGCAAGCCGGCGCGCCGTGCTTTTTCCCAATAGCGTATGGCCCAGTCGAGTACCAGTTCTTCATCCCATTGCACGTAGGCATCGCGTAACAGCGATACCAAGTCATAGGTGATCGGGCCGTACAGCGCGTCTTGAAAATCGACGATGCCGGGATTGCCTTTTTCCATGGGTATCAAATTGCGCGAGTGGTAATCGCGATGCACAAAGACTTGTGGCTGTGCAATAGCGTTGGCGCTCAGATGCTCGAACACTTTATCCAGGGTCTGGCTTTGCGCCGGTGTCAGGGTCAGACCCAGATGTTGGCCGATATACCATTCGGAAAATATGCCGAGTTCACGCATCAGAAAGGCGCGATCGTATTCCGGTAATTGCTCGGGCTGGCTTTGCGCTTGCATCAAGATCAAGCTGTCGATGGCGTCGAGATACAATTTGTGGGCGCTGTCATGGTTGAGCACTTGGGCATAGGTTTGCGTGCCGAGGTCACTGACGAGTAAAAAACCTTGCTCTAAATCATGGGCTAACACGTCCGGTACGCTGAGCGACAATTGTTTGAACAGCGTTGCTACTTTAATATAATTGGCCGAATTTTCAGTGGCCGGCGGCGCGTCGATGGCAATCAAGCTGCGGCCATCGCTGCTGTCGAGCCGGTAAAATTGGCGAAAACTGGCGTCGGCCGAGGCCAAACGCAAGCTATCGAGCTGCAAATGCGGCGTAGTCAGGGTCGCCAGCCAATCTTGTAAAGCGAGGCGGCGCGCCGTTTTTGTGTCAGACAAAGATGCAAAAGAGGCAGAAGCTGGGGTAGAAGGCATGGGTAAATGGGTCGCTCAATGAGTTTGTGTGCAAGCTAAGGATTGTTTCTGCAGCATTTCACCTATAATAAGCGACTGATTTGTGGCGCTTGTCTCAATGACACCGTCTCTACCAGCCGCCAAACGCTTACTAAAAACCGAATACATGCGCAGGAAATCCGTATTATCTCACTCACCGCTGATGTTTCCTACTATACCGGCAATTCTCGTGTCGGTATTGGTTCCCGCATTCTATTCACAGGTGCAAGCTCAAACCTTGCCGCCGTTCACGGGGCCAGCAACACAGCAGTTTGATTTCGAACAAGATCGTCTCGGACGTCAGCAAACTAATCCACTGCGCGCCGACGATAAGGATGCGCCCACCGTGGTGCGCGCCGAGCAGACTTTTGGCCGCCCGGAACGCGATATCCAATTTCAAGACAATGTGGAAATCGTCAAGGGTGGTACCACCATGACGTCGGACAAGGCCAGCTATTCATTTATCGACGATGAGTTCGCGGCCAGTGGCAAGGTGCGCATGGATCGCTATGGCGATTGCTATAAAGGCGACAGCTTGCATCTGCAACTGAGCACCAGCTTCGGCAATTTGATTAATGGCAGCTATAAGTTACTGAAAAGTAATGCTCAGGGTGAAGCGGAGCGCATCGATTTTCTTGATGATGAACGCTCTATCGTCCATAACGGCACGTACAGCACCTGCGATGGGCCCGATCCGGACTGGTACTTACGCACCAATACGCTCGATCTCGACAGCGGACTCGATGTTGGCGTGGCCGGCAGATCGGTGCTGTATTTCATGGGGACGCCTATCTTGGCGACGCCGTCGCTGAGTTTCCCGCTTTCCGGGGCGCGTCATTCCGGCTTTTTGCCGCCGGTGGTCGGGGCTTCGTCTAGCGGCGGGGCCGAGTTCGGCTTACCGTATTACTTTAATATTGCACCGAATCGCGATTTCACCCTTTATCCTAAGTTCATAGCTAAACGTGGTTTGCAACTGGGTGCAGAAGCGCGTTATCTCGATCCCTCTTATCGCGGTGAAACCACCATCGAAGGCATACTCGACGATAAAGTGACCAAGAGCAATCGGTATGCGATTACCTCGGTGCATGAGCAAACGCTGATGCCCGGCTTGGCGCTGGCATGGAATTACAATGCCGCCTCTGATGATAATTATCCGGCCGACTTCTCCAATTCGATCACCAAAACCTCGCAGCGCTTGCTGTTGCGCGATTTATCCTTAACTTATGCTCCCGCCTCGTTTTGGAACGTGACCTTCCGCACTACCAATTACCAAGTGCTGCAGGATGTGACCGCCCCGATTGCTCGGCCGTATGACCGTCTGCCGCAGTTGCAATTGCATGCAGAGCAATATGATGTCATGGGTTTTGACTGGTCGCTCGATACCACGCTCACCCGCTTCTGGCATCCTGATTTGCTGCGTGGTGATCGCTTGGTGGTCAATCCGAAATTATCGCTGCCATTGGTGCAGCCTGGCTATTTTGTGATTCCGCAAATCAGCTTGCATGCGGCGAATTATCAACTGGCCAATCAGATTGCCGGTCAGCCTAGCGGCATGCAAAGTGTCGTGCCGACTTTTGCGATCGATAGTGGGCTGGTGTTCGAACGGCAGTCCAACTTGTTTGGCCAACCGGTCACGCAAACGCTGGAACCGCGTTTGTTCTATGTTCGTACCCCCTATGTCGACCAATCGGCCTTGCCAAACTTTGACAGTGGCGACGCCGATTTCAATTTTTCGCAGATTTTCAGCACCAACCGCTTTACCGGTGATGATCGAGTAGGTGATTCGAATCAAATTACGGCGGCACTGGTTTCGCGTTATCTGGAAATGGATGGCGAGGAATTGATGCGCTTAGCTATTGGCCAACGCTTTTATTTCAACACGCAAAGAGTGACGCTCGATACCACGTTCGCCCCTAGCCGTTCGGATTTGTTGCTGGCGGCGACGGCGAAAGTGTCGAAAAGCCTGACTGCTGATGCCGCTTTGCAATTTAGTCAGAGTAGTAACCAATCTGTACAGGCCAGCTATGGTGTGCGTTGGCAGCCGGAACCGAAGAAGGTCTTGAATCTGGCCTACCGCTTTCAGCGCGACACTTTGGAGCAGATCGATATCTCCGGTCAATGGCCGGTGGCTGATCGCTGGTATGCCGTGGGACGCTCGAATTATTCCTTGATGGATAAGAAGATCGTCGATGGCTTGGTTGGGTTTGAATACAAAGCCGATTGTTGGGCCCTGCGTTTTGTGCTGCAACGCTTTGCCATCAACAGTGTGAGCAATAATTCAGGGTTTTCGATACAGCTCGAGTTGAGTGGTCTGGCGCGTTTAGGCGTGGGAAATAATCCGATTGAAGCATTAAAACGCAATATTTCCGGTTATCAAGCTATCAGTGAGCGTTAAGTAAGCCAGATTTATCAGGGGGTTGGCGGTTTTCTTCGCAGACAAGCGCTGGCTGCTTGTTTGTGAAATCGACACTAACGTGTATATTGCAACTTTTTAGCCGCCGGAACACTCTATACTGCGGTCTTAAACCGTTTTTTCAGATCATTATGCGACATCTATTGAACATGAAACAAAGTCAATTCCTTTCCGTTCTCACGGCCTCCGTTCTGCTGACCGGCTTGCTGAGCGGGCATGCCGCTCTTGCTCAGACTAAAGCCGCTGGCAAAGCGCAAGTGGTCAACAGCATCGTCGTCGTCGTCAATGATGAAGTCATTACCCGGCAGGAATTGAACGAGCGCTTGTTATCCGTTGAGCGCAGACTGAAGACTGCTGGTACGGCCGCGCCTGAGCGTGCCGATTTGCAAAAGCAAATTTTGGAACGCATGATACTCGACCGTGCGCAGTTGCAACTGGCTAAGGAGAACGGTATACGCGTCGATGATGTCATGCTCGATCGCACGATGTTGCGCATGGCTGAACAAAATAAAATGAGCTTGCAAGAATTCCGCAATCAAATTGAACGCGAAGGCACGCCTTACCCACGTTTCCGCGAAGAAATTCGTGACGATATCCTGATGCAACGGGTACGTGAGCGTGAAGTCGACAGTAAAATTTTGATCACTGAGTCCGAGGTCGATAACTTCCTCGCCGCCGAAGCCAGTGCGAAAGTAGATAAGCAAGAAATCAATTTGGCGCATATCTTGGTGCGGATTCCTGAAAATGCAACGGCAGAGCAAATTACGCTGCGCCGCGCCCGTGCCGAAGAAGTCTTGCAAAAATTGCGCAGCGGCGGCGATTTTGCAAAACTCGCCGTTACTTACTCTGACAGTGCCGAAGCGCTCAAAGGTGGCGATCTCGGCTGGCGTGAGCAAGAACGTTTGCCGCAATTGTTCGTCGATGCGATTAGTAAAATCAAAGAAGGTGAATTTTCCGAGATCGTGCGTAGCCCGAACGGTTTTCATATCGTTAAACTCAATGGTAAGCGCGCATCGAGTGATACCAAGGCGGATGCTGCCGTGGTTCAACAAACCCATGTTCGGCATATTTTGATGAAGGCGAATCAAATCGTCAACGATGCCGAAGTGCGTCAGAAAATGCTCGACTTGAAACAGAAAATAGATAGTAAAGCAGCAACGTTTGAAGATTTGGCAAAAGCCAATTCCAGCGATGGTTCGGCTTCCAAAGGTGGTGATCTCGGCTGGATTTATCCGGGCGATACGGTGCCGGAATTTGAACAAGCGATGAATAAACTGGCGATCAATGAAGTCAGCGCACCTGTCCAGTCGCAATTCGGTTATCACCTGATCCAAGTTTTGGAACGCAAATCGGAAGATCAATCGAAAGATCGCAAGCGTCTGGCCGCACGTCAGGCTTTGCATGACCGCAAGGCTGATGAAGCTTTGCAAGACTGGCTGCGCGAATTGCGTGATCGTACCTATGTCGAATTCCGTTTGGATGACAAGTAATGCTTGAGAGTAAATTGCCGGTCATCGCCATCACGGTGGGCGAGCCGGCAGGCGTCGGGCCGGAAATCTCCTTGCGTGCAGCGTGGGCGCTGCGCCATGAAGTGCGACCGGTGTTGATCGGTGATGCGGCGTATTTGTCCATGTTGGCCCACGATATAGACCCTGCCATTAGCCTGATGGGCATGTCGCAGGAAGCGCTGAGACTCAATGGCATGGCGGCCAGCGGCAATCAACGTCTGACCGTCATCGATTGCCCTCTGGCGGCCCATGTCACGGCCGGTCAATTAGACCGACGCAACAGCCGCGCCGTTTTGCATACCCTTGATGTGGCAATCGAAAGCATACAACAAGGCTGGTGCGATGCCATGGTGACCGCACCTTTACAAAAAAGCATAATCAACGATGCCGGTGTCAAATTCAGTGGTCATACCGAATACTTAGCCGAACAGACCGGCACGGCGCAAGTGGTGATGATGTTGGCATGTGAAGCCAATGCCACCCTGCCCAAGGGCTTGCGGGTGGCTCTGGCGACTACGCACTTGCCTTTGCAAGCAGTGCCAGCGGCGATACAATTCGATTCCTTGCTGCGCACGATACAAATCATCGACCATGATCTGCGCCACAAATTCGGCATAGCACGGCCGCGCCTGCTGGTTACCGGGCTCAATCCGCATGCTGGTGAAAACGGTTATCTTGGTAGCGAAGAAATAGACATCATTGCCCCGGTGATTCAGCATGCCGCTGGCCTTGGCATCAGTATCGAAGGGCCGTATCCGGCCGATACGCTGTTCCAAGAAAAATATCTCAACCAAGCCGACTGCGTGCTGGCCATGTACCACGACCAAGGCTTGAGCGTACTCAAATTCGCCAGTTTCGGACTCGGCGTCAATATCACTTTAGGCTTACCGTTGATCCGCACTTCGGTCGATCACGGCACCGCCCTCGATCTGGCCGCCCAAGGCTTGGGGCTGGCCGATAGCGGCAGCATGCAGACGGCAATCCGGCTCGCCGCCGTCATGGCACATCATCAGAAACAATCATGAAACATATTCCACGCAAACGCTTCGGGCAGAATTTTCTGACCGATCAATTGGTCTTGAGCCAAATTATTCGTACCATCGATCCAAAACCGGGTCAAACCATGGTCGAAATTGGCCCTGGCTTAGCGGCCATGACGCGTCTGTTGCTCGACGAATTGACGCACCTGCATGTGGTCGAGCTTGATCGCGACTTGGTCGCACGGCTGAAGAAAAACTTTGCGACGGACAAATTGATCGTGCATGAAGGCGATGCACTGAAATTCGATTTCAGTACGATTGCGGTACCAGAAGGGGCGAAATTACGCGTCGTCGGCAATTTGCCGTATAACATTTCCAGCCCTTTGTTATTCCATCTTGCCGAGATCGCCCCCTTGGTGGAAGATCAACACTTCATGTTGCAAAAAGAAGTGGTCGAACGCATGGTGGCGCCGCCCGGTAGCAAGACTTACGGTCGGCTCTCGGTCATGCTGCAGTGGCGCTACGAGATGACGATGATGTTCGTGGTGCGGCCGGAAGCCTTTGATCCGCCACCGCGGGTAGAATCGGCTATTGTGCGCATGATACCGAAAGCCAGTCCCTTGGTATGTGATCCGGCCAGCTTGCAAGCGGTGGTGACCAAAGCCTTTTCGCAACGCCGTAAAGTAGTGCGTAATTGTGTCGCTGGTATGTTCAGTGAAGCGCAATTGATCGAAGCCGGCATCGATCCGCAAAGTCGCCCGGAAACGATAGCCCTTGAACAGTATGTCAATCTGGCCAGAATGTTGAAAAGTGCCGCCTGAGCCAGCCGTATTCCCAATTGAGATGGAAGCTGAAGAGTCTGTATGAATATTACGCAAACGCCAGAATGGCAATCTTTGCTGCAACATCGGCAGCGCCTTGAACATACACATTTGCGCGAATTGTTTGCCCAAGACCCTTTACGCTTTGAACATTTTTCCGCCGAGCTCGATGGCTTGCTGATCGATTATTCCAAGCAGCGCATCGATCAGCCTACGCTCGACGCCTTGCTGGCCTTGGCGCGCTTATCGCATGTGGAAGAATGGCGTGACCGCATGTTCGCCGGTGAAAGAATCAATATCAGCGAAGACCGTGCGGTTTTGCATACCGCTTTGCGGCACATGGATTTCAAGCCTTTCCCCAGCGCCGAACTCGATGTCATGCCGCAGGTACGCGGCGTGCGCAAGCAAATGCGCGATATTGTCGAACGTGTGCGTAGCGGACTCTGGCGCGGCTTCAAAGGTGATGCGATTCAAAACATCGTCAACATCGGCATCGGTGGCTCCGATCTCGGACCCAAGTTAGCCACGCGTGCGCTGGCAGCCATGCAGCATCCGAATTTAAAATTTTTTTACGTCTCCAATCTCGATAGTGCTCATCTGGCACCCTTATTGGAAGAACTCGATCCGCGCACGACGCTGTTCATCGTCGCCTCGAAAACCTTCACCACCCAAGAAACCAATATCAATGCGCAAACCGCACG
Organism: Undibacterium sp. 5I2; assembly: GCF_035019605.1. Taxonomy (NCBI): domain Bacteria; kingdom Pseudomonadati; phylum Pseudomonadota; class Betaproteobacteria; order Burkholderiales; family Oxalobacteraceae; genus Undibacterium; species Undibacterium sp. 5I2. Next base: position 30,239 of record NZ_JASJVS010000018.1, read on the forward strand.
TACTTGGTTGATGGCGGCGGCCATGGAAGAGTGGGCGATTGGCAAGCATTTCATCGCCGTCACAGCCAGTACCGACAAGGCCCATGCCTTCGGTATTCCCGATGCCAATATTTTGCCGCTGTGGGATTGGGTTGGCGGTCGTTACTCGCTGTGGTCGGCAGTCGGTTTGTCGGTGGCGCTGGCGATAGGCATGAGCGGCTTCGAGCGCTTGCTGCTCGGTGCAGAAACCATGGATGCGCATTTCTGCGCCACACCGCTGGAACAGAATCTGCCGGTCTTACTCGCTCTGATTTCGGTATGGAATACCAATTTCCTTGGCGCTGAAACCACCGCCATTTTGCCGTATAACGAATCGCTGCGGCATTTGCCGGCATTTTTACAGCAACTGGAGATGGAATCGAATGGTAAAACCGTCGGTCGTGAGGGTGAAGCGCTGACCTGTCGCGCTAATCCCATTGTTTGGGGTGAAATCGGCGTCAATGGCCAGCATGCATTTTTCCAATTGCTACACCAAGGCGGTTGGTTGATCCCTTGCGATTTCGTCGTTGCCGCCTCGAGCGATTATCCTTTGCCGGGGCATCAAGCGCCGCTGTTAGCGAATTGTCTGGCACAAAGCGCCGCCTTGGCTTTCGGTAAAACCGAAGCGCAGGCGCGCGAAGAATTGATGCAAGCTGGCATGGATGAGCCGCAGATTGCCAAATTGTTACCGCATAAAGTATTTGCCGGCAATCAGCCATCGACCACGCTTTTGATGCCAGCGCTGGAGCCATTTCAGCTCGGCATGTTATTGGCGCTGTATGAACACAAAGTGTTCGTGCAAGGTGTGATCTGGGGCATCAACTCATTCGACCAATGGGGTGTTGAACTCGGTAAGCAATTGGCCAACCGACTGTTACCAGCTATCATGGGCGACCAAGCCTATGATGCCCAGCTCGATGCCTCGACCAGTGGTTTGATCGCGTATTTCCGCCGGCACGGCCACGTTTGAGGCGCTGGCAGTCTGTTGGAGTTCGCGGCGATTGCCTCAGTTCGACAGACTGCCAGGGTGGAAATCGTTAAGGAATGTCAAATCTACTTGGCAATCTGCAACAGCGATTGACCGCTTGGCGCAGCGCTTGATATAAAGAGAGCTCTCTCTCTTTGATCGATTGCTGCTATGTGGACAGGAATTTTTACCGGTTTGTCCTTGTTGTTCATCCTCAGTCTGGTATTTTTGATGCGAGCGATGAACAAGGTGGCGCGCCGCTCTGAAAATCAGCCGAAGAAGATAGCCAAGTCACGGGGGCGAGCTGATTAACGCAGGTGCGAGGCTGCTTCAGCTCAGCGCAGGCGCCGCGTCGTCTCACGTACCACTAATTCCAGCGGCGGCAAGCTGATGTCGGCGGCTTTGTCATTGATGATACCCAACAAGGCCGTAGCGGCCGCCAAACCCATTTCATACAAAGGTTGACGGATTGTCGTCAGTGGTGGGGTGGTGTAGAGAGAAGTTGGCAAATCATCGAAACCGATCACCGACATATCGTCGGGCACGCGGATTCCCTTGCGATACAAACTCAGTCGCACGCCATAGGCAGTTTGATCATTGACGGCAAACACAGCAGTGAACTGCTGTTGGTTTTCCAGTAAGTGATTGATTGCCAGTAAGCCGCTTGACTCGTGTAAATCTCCCTCCACCACCAGTTTTGCCTCAAACGCTAAATTCGCCTCTTCCAAAGCACGGCGATAGCCTGCCAGTCGCTCATTGGCATCGGGATTATTCGACGGGCCAGCAATAAACGCGATCCGCCTATGACCAAGTTCAAGCAGATGACGGACCGCCAACATGGCACCGTGTTCATTGTCTATCTTAAAACCCTTGGCATGCGCGCTGTTGAGCAAACGGCCGGTCGCGACGATAGGGCGTTGGGTGGCAAAACGCAGAACATCTTGGTCGGCGATGTGGCCTGAAAGCAATATCAAACCGTCGACCTTGCGTGCTAACAGCAGTTTGATACGCGCCGCTTCTTCGATGGCATTCCAGTGCCCGCTGACAATCACGGAGGCATAACCGCTGGCTTTGAGGCCATCGTCGACCCCACGCAAGGCTTCGGCAAAAAACGGGCTGGCGATATCTTGTACCACGATGCCTATGGTCATCGACTTACCGCTCTTGAGGCTCTGCGCCAGTTGATTCGGCTCGAAGCGCATTTCAGCGATGGCTTGTTCCACTGCCAGCCGCTTATCGGCCGACACTTTGGCCGTGCCATTGAGTATGCGCGATACCGTAGCGGGGGAGACACCGGCTGCACGAGCAACGTCGAGCAGGGTTACTGGGGAATGGCTTGTTGCATTGTCGATCACTGCATGCCTTTTGAACGAAGAGAGAGGATGTGAAAAGCTTTTCAAGCGCAGAATACCATAATTTGCTTTAGCACCATTATATGCGCATCTGCAAGTTACGCCGTCACCGCGAGTTGTCGTTGTTTGCAGCTTAAAAACTACTGATTCCGAGTTGACAGCGGTGGGTCTGAATGTTAAATTCGCTGTGCTTGAAAACGTTTTCATAAGTGCCGGGGTGCAATTCGGCTTGGAAGCGTTGCAGCTTTCGTGGCGCTCAGAATAAATTTGCCGCTCATCTCATTAAACTGTTATCACAACATGCCAACTACCGATTCCAAATTAGCTTTTCCTCGCACTTTCAGTTGGGGCGTGGCAACCAGCGCCTATCAAATCGAAGGTGCCGCCGCCGAAGACGGCCGCGGGCCATCGATCTGGGACAGCTTTACCCATGCAGAAGGGAATATCATTGATGGCAGTAGTGGCGACGTTGCTTGTGACCACTATCATCGCTATCCTGAGGATGTGGAGCTCATTGCGGACTTGGGTGTGGACGCGTATCGCTTTTCGATTTCTTGGTCGCGCGTGCAGCCGCTCGGCTACGGTGCCTGGAATGAGGCCGGCTTCGCGTTTTACGCCAAACTGCTCGATCGTCTGGCTGAGAAAAACATCGCCGCCCATGTCACCCTGTACCACTGGGATTTACCACAAGGTTTGCAAGATTTAGGTGGCTGGCTCAGCCGTGAAACCACACAACGCTTTGCCGAGTACGCCGCCGAAGTTGCGCGTCGCTTTGGTTCGCGCGTGGCGTCGATCGCCACGCATAATGAACCGTGGTGCACCGCCAACCTCGGTTATGGCAACGCTCAATTTGCCCCCGGTGTCGCCGATACGGCGCTGTCGATACAAGTCTCGCACCATTTGCTGTTATCGCATGGCTTGGCAATACAGGCTATGCGTGCGGTCACCGGCGCTGCCGGTCCACAATATGGCATCGTGCTCAATCAATGGACTGCCGATGCGGCCACCAGCTCTGCGGCCGACGAGGCCGAAGCCAGATGGGAATATGCGCGTTCGGTGCAGTGGTTCATGGATCCTATTTTCAAAGGCGAGTACCCGCAAGCGGCGCTAGCCAGAATGGATCTGAGCCGCTTTCATGTGATGCCGGGCGATATGGATAACATACGTCAACCGCTCGATTTTCTCGGCGTAAACTATTATTTCCGTGCTTACATCAGCACCGAAACACCGCAGCAGGCCGCTCCCGCTGCGCTCGGCTTGACTGATATGGGCTGGGAAATTTATCCGCAAGGTTTGACCCGATTATTAGTCGGGCTGCAAAGCGAATACCCGGATTTACCACCGATTTACATTACCGAAAACGGTATGGCCGCCGCCGACCAAATGCAAGACGGTGCCATCCATGACAGTGCGCGCATCGACTACGTGCGTCTGCACTTGCAAGCGCTGCAAACCGCTATGGCCGCTGGGGTCGATGTCCGCGGCTACTTCTATTGGAGTTTGCTCGACAACTTCGAATGGAATTCCGGCTATGCCAAGCGCTTCGGCTTGGTGTATGTCGATTATGCGACGCAGGAGCGGGTACTTAAAGACAGTGCGCATTGGTATCGCAATTTGATCGCCGAGCAGCAGTCAGAGTAGTCAGCCTATCGCGACGGGGCCGTCGTGCCCCTCCCTATGTTTGAGACCGCTGCAACTGCGGTGCCACCGCCGGTATCGTCAGCATGGTGCTGAGCACCGCCATCAGTAAGAGGGCCGTGAAGCTGGCGTTGGAAATGATGCCTTTGTCGAGCAAGACATTGGTGAAGATAATCATGATCAAGGCCTTGGTTTGCAGCAGCCAGCCTATCATCTGCGCTTCTCCACGCGGCCACTTCAGCAAGCGGCCGGCGATTTGCATACCCAATAATTTCCCGCCGATGGCTGCGCTTAACAGCAGCGCTGCAGCCAACAGAATGGCACTGCTGCCGGCTTCCCAGTTGGTGCGCAGACCAGTGCTGAGAAAAAATACCGGCATCAACAATTGCAGCACCAGACTGCGGACTTGCTCAACTTGGGCCGCCACGAACCAAGCCCGGTCGATCACCAAACCAGCTAAAAAGGCTCCCACCATGAAATGTAAGCCCGACCAATCGGCACAATAGGCGCACAGTGGCAGCCAAATCAGTAGCAGTGGCCAACGGTCGCGTGCGGCAAGGCGCGGCATCAGTCGGCGCAACAGCCAACTGGCGAGGGCAAAGCCGAGCAAAAACAGCAGTTGCCGTTGCGCCCGTTGCCAGTCGAGTAAAATCAGCGCCAACACACCCCAGATGGCGATGTCATCGAGGCTGGCGTAGCGCAGAATTCGCTGCCCTAAAGGCGTTTCCAGAATTTCCAGTTTTTCCATCAGTAACACCAAGATAGGTAAGGCAGTGACGGCGCAGGACATGCCTATGCCCAGCACGAATTGCCAAGGCTGCGCCTGCAGCCCACTCCACTCGCCGCCAGCCGCCAGCAAGACCAGTGCCACGGCACAGCCGGCCAACATCGGTACCGATAGTGCCAGCGCGGCAGTCACGCCGCTTTCCACGCGATGTTGCCACAATTGTTGCAAGTCCAATTCTATTCCCGCCAGCATGACGAACAACATCACCGCCCACCAAGCCACACCATTGAGCGCCAGGCTGACTTGCGGCGTGAAGATGCTCTGATAAACGCTGGGAAACACGGCACCCAAGGCACCCGGACCGAGTGCGATGCCGACCAGAATTTGCACCACCACCAGCGGTGCCCAATAATCGGTACGCAACAGACGCCAGATCAAATAGGGCAGACTGAAGATAATGCTCATGGCGATGAGAAAAGTTTCACTGGTATTCATGTAGGGCGTCTCGCGCTGAAAAAAAAACCTCCATTGCACAGGCAAGGGAGGAAACAGAGAAAAAATAAAAAATCACTCCGTGCTGGCGCGAAACGCCAGCACGGCCACGACGATCAGAAATCAACGCCGGTATTAAAGCCGAAAGTACGCGGTGCCAAGTACTGCGCTTGCCAAACCGAGAAGCCATTTTGCGCGCTGGTTTTGATATTGCTGTTGCTGGCATTACGGACAAAAGCATCAATATAAAAATTATTGCGGGCATAACGCAAACCCAGATCGGTACGGGCATACGCAGCTTGTTTATCGGGTGCACCGAAGTAATCGCTGAACACACTCAGACCACTTTCGGATTCATAATGCACGCTGATACGTGGGGTCAAGGTGGCATCGGCAGCCAGATGGAAGCTGTGTTGATACTGTACTTGGATTTGAATTTTCGGCGTATGCGGCATGGTGAAACCGGTGACATCGACACAAGTGCTGATGGTCGGATCGGCGACACATTTCGGCAAGGCGTAATCATTCGAGCCACCGATCAGTTTGCCCAAAGTGGCTTTCGGCGTATACGCCAAGGACACTTGCACCTTATCGTCTTTGCTCAGTTTGGCGGCAATTTCAGTTTCGAAACCGGCGATCTTGGCACCGTCGGCATTGCTGGTCGCCAGCGTGTGCGAACCGTCAGGATTGGTGACCGGTGCGCTGAACTGGAAGCCTTTAAAATTTTCAAAGTACAAGGCATTATTCATCTTGACCGTACCGCCCAAGAACGTATGTTTGCTACCGATTTCGTAGTTAGCCAGCGTTTCGGCACCATAGGTTTTGCCACCATCTTGCAGACCGCCGGATTTATAACCGGTCGAATAGCTGGCGTAGATCATATTGTTTTGATCGAAGTCGTAGCTGATGCGTGCCAAGCTGGTGACTTTGCTGCCGGTATAAGTGCCGTCATTCGATGGCGAGCTTGGGCTGTAGCCTTGGCCGGCAATCGTTGGGTTGATATTGCCACTCAAAGGTGTTTGCGAAACGTTGGCGTCGCCATTCCAAGTGTAACCATTGCCGCCGACATTGGTGCGTTTGTCGCTGGTGTAACGCAAACCGCCGGTCAGATGCAGACGATCGCTGACATTCCACGTCGCTTGACCGAAGGCCGCCGAGGATTCCACGGTTTCTTTCGGTTGGATGAAGGAACCCTGCCAACCGACGCTGCCTTGTTGGGTGCCGTTGATGATAGGAATATCGAAACGGATATCATTGGTTTCGGCACCGTAGTACAAACCGAGCAACCAATCGACATCACGCTTGCCGGTCGATTGCAACTCCAGCTCGTGGCTGTAGTTGACATAGTTGGATGAGACGGTATTGTTTTCCTGATGTGTGGCACCGGTAGTGAAACTGGTCGGCACGGCCGCGCCACCATCTTGATCATAGCGCGAAGAACCGCTGAATTTCGAGTAACCGGCAATATAAGAGAGCGACATCGAGTCACCGATAGTCAAATCCATACGGCTGCGCAGCGAATCGGAATCACGCTCGACATATGGGGCGGTATCGATCAGGGCCGACCACAAGTTTTGGCCAGTCCGAGGTGTTTGCATCAGATTCATGTTCGGTGTGCCGCGATCGGTATACTTCTCATACGAGACATTCCAAGTCAGCGCGGTAGTCGGTTTCCACAACATGCTTAAACGCGCGGCACTTTGATCTTGCGCGCCGTATTTCGGGCCATTGGTGACGAACAGATTCGGATTCAGTGCTTGAAAACCGGTCAGGCTACCCTTGTTCGAGGCGGCATAAGCGGTTTTTTGGCTGGCCAAGGAAATGGCTGGCAAAGTTTGGTAATCGACATAGCCATCATGCGCTTCTTTCACGAAGGCGAAACGCAAAGCCATGGTGTCGCTGACCGGTAAATTGAAGGCACCGCGCACGCCGCTGCGTTTGAAACTACCTAAGCCACCTTCCAAATTACCCGATTGTTCGCCGAGGATCGGTTTGGCAGTCTGCATATTGACCGCACCGACCGATGCATTACGACCCCACAAGGTACCTTGTGGTCCGCGCAACACTTCTATGCCTTCCATGTCGAACAACAAGGTCGTCGCGCCTTCCGGACGCGGAGCGTAGATGCCGTTGACGAAGGTCGCCACTTCAGGATCAGCATATTCGGTTTTCGCACTGTCATTGCCGACGCCGCGTATGGTCATGGTGATCACGCCATGATCGCCTTGGGCGGTGGCAGAAAAACCAGGAACCAGATTGACTACGTCTTGTATCGTTTGTACATGTGCATCTTCGAGCGCGGCTGCATTGATAGCCGTGATCGCCACCGGCGTTCTTTGCAGCGAAGTGGAACGCTTGGTGCCAGTGACGAGGACTTCGGAAATGGTGTTGCTGTCGGCCGCTGCTTTATTTTGCTGGGCCGCACTGTTTTGTTCTTGCGCCTGGGCCGAATGTAGCCCGGCGATCAAGCTCAAAACAGCGAGTTGTATTGGTGTACCCAAATGCTTACGGGCGTGGTGGGGGCGTGTTGTCATATGTCTCCTGTCTACGTGTAGGGGTGCCGGTATGCCGGGCATAATGTGTTGCTTTGAAATGGTTTTCAATGCGTGAAACCGATTTCATAGTAAAGATTATTTATGCTTACTGTCAATTTAAAAGCCGAATATTGCGACATATTTCACGTATTATTCAGTCTTGTTGCGAATTAGCAACCGGAAAGACGGCGTAATTCAAGGCATAAAACAAAAAAATGGAGATAAATATGAAAACGATTTCAAATGTATTGATCGTCGGTGGTGGCACGGCCGGATGGCTGACCGCAGCCTTCTTAGCCAAATCGCTCGGCACTGCTGCGGCCGGTGCGGTGGCCATTACGGTAGTGGAATCGCCGGAAATTGCCAGTATCGGTGTGGGGGAGGGGAGTTTCCCTTCCTTGCGTGGCACACTGGCGGCGATCGGCATCGACGAAGCGTGTTTTGTGCGCGAGTGTAATGCCACGTTTAAGCAAGGAATTAAATTTGTTGATTGGCTACGCCCACCCGGTACACCCGGTGCAGACCATTACTTTCATCCCTTCAGTTCACCCAGTCAACGCGCCGGTGCACCCGAACTGTTACCGTATTGGTTGCAGGGTGCGGCACCGGCCGGTGTGGCGTTTGCCGCCGCTGCCACCATGCAAAAAACCTTGGCCGATGCCGGCCGTGCACCCAAACGCAGCAGCGACGCGGCCTACCTCGGGCCGATGAATTATGCCTACCATTTCGATGCCGGATTATTTGCTCAATTATTGCAGCGCCATGCCATCGCGCTGGGCGTTGTACACCGACAGGCGACCATCGAGCAAGTAGACTTGGCGCAAGACGGTGCCATCGCCAGCTTACTGTGCAGCGATGGCAGTCGTTTGCAGGCCGATTTATATATCGATTGCAGCGGCTTTCGTGCCGCGCTGATTGGCAAGGCCTTGGGTTCGCCGTTCAAATCGGTCGACGACGTGCTGTTCGTTGATCGCGCTTTGGCGATGCAAGTACCGTATCCTGAACCGCACAGCGCGATTCCCTCTTACACAATGGCGACCGCACAAACAGCCGGTTGGATTTGGGATATAGGCTTGCAGCAGCGCCGTGGCGTCGGTCATGTGTATTCCAGCCGGCACACCGACGATGTGACGGCCGAGCAAGCTTTGCGTGATTATATCGGGCCGGCGGCGGCGCAACTGCAGGCACGCAAGATTGACCTCGCGCTCGGCTATCGGCCCCAAGCCTGGGTGAAAAATTGCGTCGCCGTCGGTTTATCGGGTGGCTTTCTCGAACCTCTGGAAGCGTCCGGCATAGGCTTGGTCGAAACCGCGGCTTACCTGATCAGCTATCTGTTTCCAGCCGATGGCAACCAAGCCCCGGTGGCGAAAGTATTCAATGACATGATGCGCCAACGCTACGAGCGCATCGTCGATTTCATCAAATTACATTACTGCCTTACACAGCGCCGTGACAGTGCGTTCTGGATAGACAATCTGGCACCGGGCAGCAGCAAACTCAGTGAACAATTGGCCATGTGGCGTAGCCGTGCACCGCACCGGCTCGATTTTATCAGTGATGTGGAAATGTACCCATGTTCTAGTTGGCAATACGTGCTTTATGGCATGGAATTCAAGACTACGCTTGCCAGCAATTCCTTGCTCTGGACCCGCAGCAGCGACGCGCAACGCGAATTTGACATGATCGCCCAGATGTCCCGGCACGCGCTCGAGGATTTGCCTGAGCATCGCGCATTGATCGAACAGATGCAAGCAACAGCTATGAAGTAGAGGCCTTGCGGTATAGGCGTCAAATTGATGCTTGTACGCCATATTTCATGCTATTCTTCCGCTTGAAAACCTTTTCAAGCGGAATGTGAGGGATGGTAATCGCATCAAAATCGGCTGAAAATCATTGCAAGAGACCAATGATAGTCAAGCTCAGCACCTTGGCTTTCTGTAGATCAAGGGTTGGAACAATTAAAAAAACGAAAGTTGAGACATGCAAGCGATGAAACCCACCGCCTCACCCCTGTTATGGGTGCCGACCGCCTATTTCACGATGGCACTGACGTATATGACGCTCACCAGCGTCACCGCCATCATGTTCAAAAACATGGGCATGGATAATGCCAAAGCGGCGCAGTATGCCAGCTACCTGATTCTGGCTTACACCGTCAAACCACTGTTTGCCCCCTTCGTCGAGATGTACCGGACCAAAAAATTCTTTGTCATTTGCAGCCAAATCAGCATAGGCCTGGGCTTTGCCGGCGTGGCATTGGCGATGAACTTGCCTGATTACATGGCCATTCTGATGCTGCTGTTTTGGGGGATTTCTTTTATTGGTGCGACGCAAGATATTGCTTCTGATGGCGTCTACGTGACTTCGCTCGATGGCAAGATGCAAGCCTTGTACTGCGGCATCCAGGGTTTGAGCTGGAATATCGGTCCCATCATCGCTTCCGGTGGTTTGGTGTATTTAAGCGGCAAATTACACAGTGACTTTTTTCACCACGATGCCACCGTCTTCGGCCCAGAGTGGCGCGATGCCTGGCAAGTGGTGTTCGCCATCGTTGCGGCAGTGAATATTTTGATGGCGTTCTGGCATAAACGAGTGATGCCAGAGGGTGCCAAAGCCCAGCACACACCGACCGATGCCAAAGCGGCGCTGCACATCATGCGTGATTCATTCAGCAGCTTTTTCAAAAAACGCGGTATCTGGCTGATGATCGCCTTCGCATTTTTGTTTCGCTTGAGCATAGGCTTTCTGGAAAAAATCGGCCCCTTCTTTATGGTCGATCCGGTCTCGCAAGGGGGCTTAGGTTTGAACAACGAATTGCTCGGCATCATATACGGCACCTATGGTCTGATTGCCGTATTACTCGGTTCTTTGCTGGGTGGCTGGTTTCTGGCGCGCCGTGGCTTGCAGTCCAGTTTGTTTCTCTTGTGTTGCGCCGTGAATATTCCCAATGTCACGTTTTTGATCATGAGCATCTATCAACCAAGCAGCTTGCTGGCGATCACCGCTGGGGTGGCGATAGAGAAATTCTTTTTCGGCTTCGGTTCGGTCGGCTTCATGATTTACATGATGCAGCAACTCGCTCCCGGCAAATACACCACCACCCACTACGCCTTCGGTACCGGCTTGATGGGTTTGTGCATGATGGTGACCGGCGTCCTCAGTGGACATTTGCAGCAATGGCTAGGTTACACGCATTACTTTATTTTCGTCATGCTGGCCACCATCCCCTCATTCTTGGTATGTTGGTTTGCACCGTTCTACCAGTCGCCGCAAAGCGGCGACGAGCTCGGCACCGCAGCGCTGTAGAGCGTGCAGCGCAGCCGTGTTTACAGGCTCACCTCTGAGCTGCGCTGTATCAATTCAATTTTGTAGCCATCAGGATCTTCGACGAAGGCGATGACGGTGCTGCCACCCTTGACCGGGCCGGCTTCGCGCGTGACTTTACCGCCACGTTCTTTGACAGCCTGGCAGGCGGCGGCGACATCGGGTACAGCAATCGCAATATGGCCATAGGCGGTGCCGATTTCATACTGCTCGACGCCGTAGTTATAGGTCAGTTCAAGTTCGGTATGCTCGGGATTGCTGCCATACCCAAGAAACGCCAAAGTGTACTTGTACTCAGGGTTATCGGATTGACTCAGCAAGTGCATGCCCAGAACTTCAGTGTAAAACGTGATCGCGCGTTGCAAATGGCCGACGCGTAGCATGGTGTGGAGGATGCGCATGGTATTCCTGGTAAATGGGCGGAGACAAGGTTTGATTTTACGACTTTTTTCAGCCTCGCGTATTGTGTCGGGAATAAGGACACTGCGCTTGCTCAAGCCCAATCGCTTGCATTAATTGAGCTGAAAAAATCATCAAATAAATCGATTAGACGTGCTGCCTTGATGTCATTAGTATTGAGTAGCCTATTCGGTAATTGAGTGACACACAAGGAGATGATGATGCCTGAATTGACGCTGATTGAGATTGAACAGCTTGCTGGGGCGACCGTATCCGGCGACATTGCTATGGCTGCTGCAGGTGGTTGGGCCGGTACAGTGACGGGAGCTGCAATTGGCGGTTTGCTTGGTGCGGCCATAGGATTCGCTGTTGGCGTTGCGATATCAGTAGGATATGCCTTATCGGGCGGCACCTTTGGTCGTGCATAAGGCATAGTATGCAAGCGTAGCGATTTTTTTGTAGGAATACAAACCTCGAACAAATCGTATTGATTCACAGGCCTGTGGTGTAGGCCTGTCTCTGATTAATTGCTGCAGGAGACGAGAATGATGCTTTCCGACATACCATGCAGATGGCTGGCGTTTGTGTTCGCACCCGAGTTACGTGGCTTGACCGCCGAGCAAATTGAGCAGCAGTTCGCCATGGCCAAGCAGGCGTCGCTGCCGCGCATACGAGCGTATGCTGGTTGGGCCTTGCTCATCGCCTTGCTGGTGCCGTTTCTTTGCTTGCTGGCGCTATGTTATGTCAGCGGCCTGCTGCTCGCACACACGGGTTTAGTCACTGTTGCGTTGGCCGGTTTGGGTAGTTTATCAGCATCGCTACTGTACGCAGTGCTGATGCTGCTGATCTTGCTGCCGGCATTGAAGCGCCAAAGCACCGCACCGTGTTTTGATCTTAAAACTCCGGCAAATCCGCCGCCGCATGCTGGCGCAACTGTTGGCGCGCGCTGTGATAATCGGGAAACACCGATTCCACGGTAGCCCAGAAACGTGGGCTGTGGTTCATTTCGCGCAAATGGGCCAGTTCATGGACGATGACGTAGTCGATAATATGTGGCGAGAAATGGATCAAGCGCCAGTTCAGCCGGATTTTTCCCTGTGAAGTGCAAGATCCCCAACGCGTGCGTGCCGATGATAATTGCATACTCTGGTATTGCACACCGAGTTGTTCGGCGAAGCCAGGCAGGCGCTCCGTGAAGTAAGCGTGGGCACGCTGTCGCAGCCAGGTTTCTAATGCAGTTTTGATTTGCGCTTGCGAGCTGGTATCTGCACAATACAGTAACAGGGTGTCCTGCTCACGATTGCTGCTGCGAGCAGGGCCAGGCAGCAAGCGTAATGACAATTCATCGCCGAGATACGGCAGTCGTGTGCCATCTTGCCATGGCAAGGCGGCGCTCGGCTTGCGTGCGCTGCGCTCGCGCCGTTCGCCCAACTTGCGCACGATCCACGACTGTTTTTCATTGAGCGCCAGTTCGATGTCGGCGATCGTTACCCAGCGCGGGGCCGTTACTCTGAGGCCTTGTGCATGGATAAGGAAGCCGATACTGCGCCGCTTGGAGCGCAGTAATTCGTACTCGACCCAAGTATTTTCCAAAAGAATGCGGCGTTGTCTGGAACCCGTGGCAGGTGGTGTGACTGCTTGCGCTGGCAGCTTTGGCAACTGCGGTGGTGCTACGCGGCGCTCCGGACTGTGCACCTCGCCGAATAACTCGAGCTGCAGCGCACGCTGCACCATATCAATGATAGACGGGAGGCGGGTTTTCATTCCATGCCAAACACAGATTATTTGTCACGATACACTTGCGGTGAAATCACACGCATCTCGGCTTCTATCCATGCTTCGACTTGCTGCATCAATTCCACCGGCGTGCTGTTCCCCGGATAAATCGGCGCACCAACCGACACCGTGACCAGACCTGGTTTTTTGATGAAGGAATTTTTCGGCCAACATTCGCCGGAATTAAGCGCGATCGGCACTACCGGCGTATTGGTTTCGACTGCCAAACGGGCACCGCCGCCTTTGTAATTACCTTTTTTACCGACCGCAATGCGCGTGCCTTCCGGGAACATGATGATCCACTGACCATCGGCCAAGCGTTTTTTTCCATGCGTCACAACCTGGGCGAAAGCATCCTTGCCTTTGCTGCGGTCGATAGGAATCATGCGCAGCATGGAGATGGCCCAACCGAAAAATGGAATATAGGTGATTTCTTTTTTGAAGACGAAGACCAGCGGGCGCGGCGTCGCCATCAAGAGAAAGATGGTTTCCCACGCCGATTGGTGTTTCGATAAAATAATCGCCGGCGCATCCGGGAAATTTTCAAAGCCCTTGAATTCATAGCGTATGCCGCAGACTACGCGCGCGCACCAGATGATGAAGACATTCCAGCGCGCCGTGATGTAGTAGCGCTGATTGTAGGGGAGGAAGGCGAACAGCATGCTGATCGGTGCCCAGATAACAGTGGCAACGATCATCAACAACAAAAACAGCATAGAGCGTAACAGGCGGGTAAAGCGAAGCATCTTGTCTCCAACAATCACAAACAGGTTCAATATCAGGCGTCAGGCGCAGGTGCGGCATCAGCGGCGAGCAAGTGCTCGACTACCGCAGCCAGATCGGCGTACTGCTTGGTACCGGGTGGCAGGCCGCCTTTTTCCAAGGTTTTTTGGCCCTTGCCGGTCAATACCAGATGCGGCACGCAGCCCATCACGAAACCGGCTTGCAAATCGCGCAGTGAATCGCCGATACTGTGTACGCCTTTGAGACTGACATCATAGCGGCGCGCAATTTCCTGCAGCATGCCAGGTTTCGGCTTACGGCAGTCGCAACAGTCATCGGCCATATGCGGGCAAAAAAATACGGCATCGATGGTGGCGCCGACTTGTTGCGCGGCGCTGTGCATTTTCTGATGAATGGCATTGAGCGTCGCCATGTCGAACAGCTTACGCCCGATCCCCGACTGATTCGTCGCTACCACGACGCGATAGCCGGCTTGATTAAGCCGAGCGATCGCTGGCAGCGAACCAGGGATAGCGATCCACTCTTGAGGTGCTTTGATGAAGGCATCAGAATCTTGGTTGATGACACCATCGCGGTCGAGAATAATCAGTTTCATCGGTTTGCGTTCCCCGTTCACGCCGCCAACTTGGAAATATCGGCAACTTGGTTAAGCATCAAATGCAAGCTCGCCAGCAGTGCCAAGCGATTATTGCGTAAGGCCAGATCATCGGCATTGACCATCACATCATTGAAAAAGCTGTCTACTTCGGCGCGCAAGGCGGCCAGCATTTTCAGCGCCGCAGTAAAGTCGCCTGCGGCATATGCCGCATCGACGCCCGGTTTGACGCGTGCCATAGCGGCGGCCAGCGCTTGTTCCGCCACTTCGCTCAGCAAGCTGGCGTCGACGGTGCTCGGCACGCTGTCGGCTTTTTTCAAAATATTGGTGATGCGCTTGTTGGCAGCCGCCAGTGCCAAGGATTCCGGTAGCGCGGCAAAGGCTTGGACTGCCGCCAAGCGCTCGACGATATTGGCCAGCGTATCGGGCTGTTGCGCGACTATGGCTTCAATTTCGTTTATAGCGCTGAGCTTGTTAATAGATGCTCTAATTTCATTTCCAAAAGCGATGACTTGATCAGTTCCATCATATCCTCTTAATAGACCACGCAGACGCTCATAGAGAAAGTTCAGTACTTCAGCGCTCGGATCGCGGAACTGCGCATTGCCGGCAAATACGGCGGCACTGTCGCTGAGTAAATCCGTCAGCGACAAAGGCAGGCGTTTTTCCACCAGCATGCGCAAGATGCCCAGGGCATGACGACGCAGCGCAAACGGATCGCGGTCGCCGGTAGGTTGCAAACCTATGCCCCAGATACCGACCAAGGTTTCGAGTTTATCAGCCAAGGCCACCACCGTGCCGGTCATGCTGGCTGGCAGGGCATCGCCGGAAAAGCGCGGTTGGTAATGTTCTGAAGCGGCCGCGGCGACATCGGCCGGTTCGCCGTCATGCAGCGCGTAATACGTGCCCATGATGCCTTGCAATTCAGGAAATTCCCCGACCATATCGGTCAGCAAATCGGTTTTTGCCAGTAAGGCGGCACGCTGGGCCAAGGCGACGTCGGTACCGAGTGCCGCGGCGATTTTGCCGGCCAAGACTTGCACGCGTTCGGTGCGTTCGGCTTGACTGCCGAGTTTATTGTGGTAGACCACGTTGGCCAGCAGAGGCAAACGCGCTGCCAAGGTTTTTTTCTTGTCTTGCTCGAAAAAGAATTTTGCATCCGACAGGCGCGGGCGTACCACGCGCTCATTGCCTTCGATGATGAAGCGCGGATCGTCGGTCGCCAGATTCGAGACAATCAAAAAGCGCGAACGCAGTTTGCCGGCGCTGTCGGTGAGGGCGAAATACTTTTGATTCGTTTGCATCGTCAGTATCAGGCATTCCTGCGGCACGCTGAGGAATTCGGCTTCGAAATGACATTCGTACACCACCGGCCATTCGACCAAGGCACTGACTTCATCGAGTAAGGATTCCGGCATCAGCACCAGATCGCTGCCGGCCTTGGCCAACAAGGCGGCGCTGATTAATTGTTTGCGTTGTTCGACGCTGGCGATGACCTTGCCCTGTTCTTGTAACACGGCGGCATAGTCGTCGGCGTGGGCGATGCTGATCTCACCGGCCGACAGGAAGCGGTGACCACGCGTGATGCGGCCACTGTCCAAACCGAGCAAATGCACAGGCACGATGGTCGTACCATGCAAAGCCAATATCGAATGAACCGGGCGCACGAAGTGCACGGTTTCGCCATCCGGACGCTGGTAGCTCATCACTTTCGGGATCGGTAATTTGGCAATGCTTTCGGCAATCGCGGCTTGCAAGGCCGGTGCCAAGGCGGTACCGGCGGCGGTATGGCTGTAAAACAGGCTTTCGGCCTTGCCATCGACGGCGCGTTCGAGCTCACTCAGTTGTACTTCAGGGAAACCCATAGCTGCCAATTTTTTTGCCAGCGGTGCGGTCGGCTGGCCGGCGGCATCGATCGCTACACTGACTGGTAATACTTTTTCGCGCAACAGTTTGTCGGGCGAGATGGCGCGCACTTGCGTGATCGACACCGCCAGGCGGCGCGGTGAGGCATAGCTGCTGACCACTGCATCGGCTTCGAGCAAATCGCGCGCTTGCAGGCCGGCGGCGACGCCGGCAGCGAAGGCGGCACCGAGTTTTGCCAGCGCTTTAGGCGGCAATTCTTCAGTAAATAATTCGACTAATAATGTTTGCTTCATATTTCACTTTCCTGCGTGCCGGATTACCCCGGCATCCAAAATTGATCGTGTATCGACGGCGGCTCAGAGCACCGGCTTGTGCTGATCGTCGGCCGCGCACATCGGGAAGCCCAGTGCTGCCCGCGAAGCGTAATAGGCGGCGGCGACGGCACGCGAAAGATTGCGGATGCGGCCGATGTAAGCGGCCCGCTCAGTCACCGAAATCGCGCCGCGCGCATCGAGCAAATTGAAGGTGTGGGCCGCTTTGAGTATCATTTCGTAGGCCGGCAAGGCCAGCGATTTTTCTTCTACCGCCAACAAGCGCTTGGCTTCGGCTTCATAGTTGGTGAATAAGGAAAACAGAAAATCGGTATTCGAATATTCAAAACTGAAGGTAGACTGTTCGACTTCATTTTGGTGGAACACATCGCCATACGACAGCCGTACGGTTTGGCCGTTTTCTTCGCGCTCGGTCCAAACCAAGTTGTAGATATTGTCGACACCTTGCAAATACATGGCCAGACGTTCGATACCGTAGGTGATTTCACCGAGGATAGGCTTGCAGTCGAGTCCACCGACTTGCTGGAAGTAAGTGAACTGGGTCACCTCCATACCATTGAGCCAGACTTCCCAGCCCAAACCCCAGGCACCAAGCGTCGGATTTTCCCAATCATCTTCGACGAAACGAATATCATTTTTTTGCAAATCGAGGCCGAGCGCGGCCAGCGAGCCGAGATACAGATCGAGGATGTTTTCCGGTGCCGGCTTGAGCACGACTTGGTACTGGTAATAGTGTTGCAGACGATTCGGATTTTCGCCATAACGACCATCCTTGGGGCGGCGCGACGGTTGCACATAGGCGGCGCGCCAAGGCTCCGGTCCGATGGCGCGCAAAAACGTGCCCGTGTGCGAAGTGCCGGCACCGACTTCCATATCGTAAGGTTGTAATAAGGCGCAGCCTTGCTTGGCCCAGTAATCTTGCAATGTCAGAATGATTTGTTGAAATGTGAGCATCGTGCTGTCTGCCTTAAGCGCTCCGAATCGGAAGCGGGAGAATAATGATTTACCGAACCGTCAATTTTACCTCAGATATGGGGTGCCAACGCTGGCGTAGCACGCATTTGCTGCGATGCGCAATCGGTAAGCGTCTGTTTTTGGTGATTTATAAGGAAGTTTGCATTGCGGCAAACTTTTTTTGCAGGTATAAAAACTTGGTGCAGTTTTCTATCGCAATCAAAATGGAACCAGACAGCAGATGAATACGAGCGTGCAGGGCGGTTCTTCAGACGCAGAATCGCACAGGCGGGAAGACTGGTACGGTTTGCTTGGTGAGCTGAGCGATTGCCTGTGGTATCGGACCGATCTGGCCGCCATGGCAGAGGACTTTTGTCGTATTTTGGTGCGCCGGGCGGGGTATGCGCGAGTCGAAATCATGCTGCAAGAGGGGGCTGCCAGCATTTCGTATCACGCCGAGGGGCCGCTCTTGGCCGCGACAGAATTGCAGCACTTACAGTTGCAGCTGGCCTTGCCTGCGGCGGCCGAGCAGCAGGTACAATTGAAGCTAAGCGCCAGTTTCGAGCTGGGCCTGGGCAGTCCGGCGCGCGGTATGCTCGACCGCTTCGTCAGCGAATTGACGCGGGCGCTACGGGCTTTGATGACGGCCCCGGAACAGCGCAATCTGCAAGCTCATCTGGAATTATTGGCTTTGCTGGTCGAGCAAAGTCCGTTTGCCATTCTCATCACCAATGCCCACGGTGAGCTCGAATACTGTAATGCCAGTTATCGCCACAGTTCCGGTTTTTCCAGCCCTGAAGTGCGCGGCTTATGCCAACTGTGGAATCTTGATGAAGCCAGCGATGCGCAGCACCGGCAAACCTTCACCGCGCTGCGTGCCGGTCAACATTGGCATGGCGATGTGTTGGTGCGTAACAAAGACGGCAGTAGCAGTTTTGCGCGTCAGGTGGTCAGCCCACTGTGCAACGAGGCGGGCGAACTGACCCATTTGATCGCGCTGCGTCAGCACATCAGTGATAAGCAATTTCAACTCAAAGAAGTCGAACAGGCTTTATTACTGCGCGAACAGGCGCTGGTTTCCAGCAGCAACGGTATCATGATCACCCGCAGCGATGAACATGACCATTCCATCGTCTACGTCAATCCTGCCTTCGAGCGCATTACCGGCTATCTGGCCGCCGAGGTGATCGGGCGGGAAGGGCGCTTTCTGGTGCGCGAAGATTTGGCACAGCCCGATTTGGAACAGATACGCAGCGCTTTGCGCGAGAAACGCCCGGGGCAAGCACTGCTGCGCAATTACCGCAAAGATGGCAGCCAGTTTTGGAATGAACTGCATATTTCCCCAGTCAAGGATGCACAGGGTGCTGCGACCACGCATTTCGTCAGTGTCATCAATGATGTCAGCGAACGCGTCAATTACCAGCGCGAGCTCGAATATCAAGCGACTCACGACAGTTTGACCGGTCTGGCCAACCGCAATCTGCTCAGTGACCGCATCAGCCAGGCGATAGGCTTTGCCAAGAAAAAGAATCTGCAAGTCGGCTTGCTGCTGCTCGACCTCGACCATTTCAAACTCATCAATGACGCCTCCGGTCATGGGGCCGGTGATGAAATGCTCAAGCAAGTCGCACAAAGGCTCAACCAATGTGTGCGCGATACCGATACCGTGGCGCGTCTCGGTGGCGATGAATTTGTGATTGTCTTGACCGATCTGCCGGAAGGTAGCGATGTCGATCTGCTGGCGGAAAAAATTCTGCATTCCTTATCGCGGCCGATTGCGATTAACGGCAGCGATGTCTTCGTCACCGCCAGCATTGGCATTTCCGTGTATCCGCGCGATGGCGACCATGGCGAAATTCTGTTGCGCTATGCTGATATTGCCATGTACCGCGTGAAAGAACATGGTCGCAACAGTGCGCGTCAATTTGTACCCGAAATGGGTGTGACAGCGATCAGCCGCCTCAATATGGAAGGGGCACTGCGGCGCGGCTTGGAAAATGAAGAATTTACCTTACACTACCAAGCGAAAATCGATTTGCTGAGCAAAAAAGTCATTGGTGCTGAAGCATTGGTGCGCTGGCATCATCCGCAAATCGGTTTGATTTATCCGGTCGAATTCATCCCGCTGGCAGAAGAAAGCGGTTTGATTTTGCCACTCGGTGAATGGGTGCTGGCGCAAGCTTGCCGTCAGCAAGTTTTGTGGCGCAATAGTTTGGGCAGTGAGGTCAAAATCGCTGTCAATATGTCGTCGCGTCAGTTTCGTCAAGAGGATTTGGCCGAGCGCATCGCGGCCATCATCCATCGCACCGGGGCCGATCCGCGGCATTTGATCTTGGAACTGACCGAGAGCATGGTCATGCAAGACGTGAACAGCACCCTGATTGCTCTGCGCGCCTTGAAAAATCTCGGGCTCTCGATTTCGCTCGATGATTTCGGCACCGGCTACTCCAGTTTGTCTTATCTGCGCCGTTTTCCTATCGATGAATTGAAAATCGATAAATCCTTCATCAACGATATTCATACCAATCCCGATGATGCCGCCATCGCCAGCGCCATCATCGCCATGGGTCTGAGCCTGGGCTTGAATGTGGTGGCCGAGGGCGTGGAAAAGAAGCAGCAGGTAGATTTGCTGAAAACCATGCGCTGCACCCAAGTACAAGGCTATTATTTTGCCAAACCCATGGATGCCGCCGCGTTTGCCCAGTACTACAGTGAAAACCGAGGAGGCCGAGATGAGTAAATTACAGTGGCAAGCGGGTCGTTCGGAAGATTTGTCGCAATTGCTGGCGACGGCAGAACTGCATCAGTCGGCCGCCATCGGCACGGCGACGCTCTATCATTTCGAGCAATATGGACGGGAAAATATTGCGGTCACCTTGCCCGACGGCCAGACTTTGCTCATCACCTGCAGCGCGGATGCGCCGCGGCGGCGGCGACGTATCGACAGCGCGGTGCCGCCGAGCTGAGCGGCTGAGGAAAAAACTCTGCGCCAGCGCTGCCAAAAAACCATGATTTCGCTTATGATCAGCGCATGAATCCAGAACTCGACACTCCCCTGCCGGCCTATCCCGGCATCGCCCTCGCCGATATTTGTTTGGTGCAAGACGCTGCCACGGCTGACTACGCCTATGCCCAGCTGTCGGCCGCCACAATATTAGGCTTCGATACCGAGACCAAACCGGTATTCAATAAGGGCCAGCATAACGATGGCCCGCACCTGATCCAACTGGCCACCGAGCAGCGCGCGTTTTTATTTCCAGTCAGTGCAGGCAGCGATGTCGCGCAGGTGAAAGCCATACTCGAAGCACCGCAGATACTCAAAGTCGGCTATGGTTTGGCCGATGATTTGAAATACTTGAACAGCAAATTTGCCATTGTTACCGCCAATGTGCTCGATTTGTCGCGTGCCATGCGTGAAAACAAACACGGTGACATGGGGGCGAAATCGGCCGTGGCGAAATTCCTCGGCATGCAAATGTCGAAATCCAAGAAAACCTCGACCTCGAATTGGGCCCAGCGGCCGTTAACCGAGCGTCAGATGCTGTACGCTGCCAATGACGCCCAAGTTGCTTTACTGACTTACCGGCGCTGGTTGGCGCGCCAAGCTTCCTGATTCCACGTCATTCCTTCACTCCTAGCGATTCCATGCCAGACGATCAAGCCGCCCGCCCGCGCAACTGCCGCCTATGCGCCCACTATTTCATCACCCATGACCCGCAGTTTCGCTACGGCTGCCGCGCTTTCGGTCTGAAAAGTCAGCGCCAGCCTATGCTCGATGTGATCGAGGCCTCGGGCAAGCCGTGTGAAGGCTTTGTCGACAAACCGCCGCGCCAGAGCTGAACGCCGGTCTTATTTTTTCCAAGACATACGTTGCAAGACTTGATCTTTCAAGAAGAAATAGTGAAACAAACCGGCCGCGGCGTGACATGCGGCCATTGCCAGTAAGATATTGGCAGCCAAACCGTGCAAGTCTTCGACTTGATGGCGCAGCGCCTTATCGCCCGGCGCGAAGGATGGCAGGCGGAACAAATCAAACAGATTGTCGCCACGTACCCAGGTATTGAACAAACCGAGTATCAATACCACTGCCAGCATCAGATACAGCACTTTATGCAGCAGCTCGGCACTGGTTTGTTGCCAGCCGCTGGCCGCGGGTGGCAATTTAATCCCCCCATGGCTGCGCCAGAACAGGCGATACACCAGTAATACGGTCAACAACACGCCGGTGCTGATATGCAGACTGCGTGCCAGTACCCGCGGCGAACCGCTGGGGAACCAATCGATGGTTTGACCAAGGGCCCAGAGTGCCAGCAGTAGGGCGGCCGAGAGCCAGTGTAAGAGAATGGTGGTGTTGTCGTAACGAGTAGTCATGGGGGCGATGAAACGAATGAGTAACAGAACAGAAGCCTAGCATGAACCAGCCCTGCCAGGCGAATTGACAGAGCGCAGTCTGATCTGCATCAGCTGCGCTCTGAGTGAATGGAACCTATCTGACGATCAGAAGTCCAGTGTCAATGCCAAGCTCACGCTGCGCGCTGGCAGCAAGGTCAGCAAATCGCCGGCGGCCGATACGGCCGTGGTTTTGCTCGCTGGGGTGACCGAAACAATACTGTGCTTGTCGAACAGATTATTTACGCTCAACTGTAACTTGCCACCCTTGAGTGAGTTGGAAATATTTTTCAAGGAATAATTGACGAACAAGTTAGACACCACGAACGGATTGACGGCGACGGCTTCGTGCGTGCCGCCATTATCGTTGAAGGTTTTACCCACACGCTTCGTGAACCAGCCGAGGTTCCACTCATTTTTCACATAATTGAAACCCAGTGTTTCGGTATCGGACGGCGCATTTTGTACCCACATGCCACTGTCGGCATACTTGGCGCTGCCATAGGTGCCGTTGACGTAGAGATTGAAACCGCCACCGATGACGATGGTGCTTTCCGCTTCCACACCTTGGCTGACTGAGCTGCCGTTGGCGTAGAAAGTCGTGTTGCCGCTGGCATCGGTACTCGATGAATAGGCATTGTCGAATTTAATCCGGTAGGCATCGACATCAAGAGTGAAACGATCGCCTTTCCAAACTGAGCCGATTTGCGTGGTTTTGCTCTTGATCGAGGCTGGTAAGGCCGTGACATTGGCGTTTTTCACATCAAACACACTGGTCGGCGGAATTTCATCGCCGGTGGCGAACTGGGCATAGGCTGACCAGTTCGGTGCGATCAGGTAATGCGCATCAATCGAGGGCAGCACGGTACGGTAGTTGGCGACATGTTCGATCGACGCCGCACCATTGAGACTGCCGACGGTTTTGCCATTGTCGGCAAACTGTGTCAAATCCTGGCGATAGGTCGAATATTTGAGGCCGGCCGTGACTTTAAGTGCACTGCTGACCTTGTATTCATATTCGGCGAACGGTTGAATGATGGTGCTGGAAATCGTTTCATGAAAGTTAGGCAGCAGCGAATCGACCCAAGTCAGCGGGTTGGTCGGCGTTTGGTAGCGATTGGTTGCGGCATTTTCTACCCAGGCACCGGCGCGCAATGTGCCGTACTCGGTTTCTTGGCTGATGCGGAAAATATCGCCGTAAGTACGGTAGCCATTGGTTTTGTCGGTGCCGCTGTTATTGGCCGCCGTGTTGGCCTTGGTCAGAGGAATCGTCGCGCCCGGGTAAAATTCTTGGTTATGATAGTAGTAGGTATAGGCTTTGTTATCGAGCTTCCAACCGCCACCGAGGTTGGATGAAATACCCATGTATTCAAAATCGGTGGTTACATGGTAAGTGTTGTAGCCGACGTAATTCGATTTGCTCGGGTCGGACGACAACAGATAATTATCGCCAAAGGCGGCGATATCGCTGCGCGTGGCGGCTTTTGTGCTCGGCGTATTCGAATGCACCGTGATGTAGGAACCGAACAAAGTGAGCGTGGTGTCGGGCGTGGCATTCCATTGGTATTTGCCGGAAAATGCATCGCGCTGCTGCTTGTTGAGGGTTTGATAGCCATCCGACTTCATCTCATGCACGTTGAGCAGCACATTTGAGTTGGCGTCGCGACCGATCTGGCCACTCTCGTATTCGGCACCGATGAGGCTGGTGTTCCAACTGCCGTAAGAAGCCGTCGTACTGATGCGTTGTTGCGTTTCTAAATTGCGCGAAAGTAAATTCACCGAGCCGCCGAAATTGGCTGGGCCGATGGTCGCTGCCGAGCCCGGGCTGCGATCGATCACCGCACCACCGATGAAGGGGGCTGGGAAAAACGACCAAGTATGATGGCTAGGGCTATTGGTGTCTTGGAAGGGAATGCCGTCGAAAGAAATCGAATAGTCGCCGTCGGAAAATCCGCGGAACGTAGTTTTGGTATCGCCCAAGCCCGGACCATTCGGACTATAGCTGTACATGGCCGGTGCCATTTGCAGGATTTGACTGAAATCGGCAGTTGGTACGGTGTAATTGCGGACGAATTCATCGCTGATTTCTGACTGCGCCGAACGGGCCGTCAGCGAACCTTGTGAGATAGCGGCGCTGGCGGCCGGCGATTTTTTTGCACCGGCTATCGTGACGATGCTGGTATCGGCTTCTGCTTCGGCATCGGCCCAAGCCAGCGCCGGCGCGGCCAGCGACATGCTGAGCGTGGCGGCCAGGATGTGGCGTGTCATTGTTTTCAGTTGAAGCTGCTTCATTGTAGGTATTTCCTGTATGGAATGAATTGGAACAAATTGGAATGAACGAATAAACCGAGAGTGTTGCTTTTGTTTTTCACAATGGATGGCATCGTAGGCAGAATTTGTTACAGGAAAAAGACAAGCGAATTCTTGCCTCGTCTTTGTTGTATTTGCTGTTAATTAAGGCAAACTTAATTCTTCTAAGACAAAACTATGTCTCAATCAGGTGAAATTTTTTTTGAAGCACCAGCAAACCATGAGGAAAACGCACCGATGCGCGTGTTACTGATCGAAGACGACCAGATGATAGGGGAGAGCTTGCTCGAAGGATTGAGCAAGGAACAGTATCGAGTCGATTGGGTACGCGACGGCCGCGCCGCCGAACAGGCCTTGTCGGCGCAGGCCTATCCATTGATCGTGCTCGATCTCGGGCTGCCGGAAAAATCGGGCCTGACCGTGTTGGCCGAATACCGTCAAGGCGGTGGCACGGCGGCGGTATTGATCATTACTGCGCGTGATTTGACATCAGAGCGTATTCTCGGTCTCGACAGTGGGGCCGATGACTACTTGGTCAAACCATTTGATCTCGATGAGCTGTATGCGCGCATGCGTGCCTTATTGCGCCGCTGTGTGGCACCGGCCACGGAAGAATTCCGCCATGCCGGCCTGATCCTCAACCCGTCTACGCACGATGTCAGCCTGCATGGCCAAGCCATACATTTATCGGCACATGAATTCAAACTCATGCTGAGCTTGTTGAGTACGCCAGGCAAAGTGATTTCCAAAGCCAGTTTGGAAGAAAGTATTTACGGCTGGGACGATACAATCGAGAGCAACACCATCGAAGTCTACATCCACACGCTGCGTAAAAAATTCGGGGCTGAGTTCATCAAGAACGTACGCGGTGTCGGCTACAAATTGAACCTCAGGTGCGATGAATGAGAAGCATACGCCAACAATTATTATTGGGTTTGATATCGGGCATGGTGACGGCGATTCTGGCTGTCGGCATCGGCAGCTTTCTCAAAGTTCGGCATGAAACCAATGAATTGTTCGATTACCAGCTCAAGCAAATCGTCCGTTCATTTCCGCTCGATATGTCGCCACAAAACAGTGAGACCGACGATCGTCATCCGGGCAAAAAAATCGTCGTGCAAGTGTGGAACCCCGCGCATGCCATGGTGTTCAGCTCGAATCCGGCACGGAACCTGCCACGCTATCCACAAACCGGGTTTTTTGAAGTCAGTTTTGGCGCTCGCGCCTGGCGTATTTACAGCGAAGAAAATCATCAACAATTGGTACAGGTCGGGCAGTTGATTGCGGATAGGGAAAGCATTCAATACAGCTTGGCGCTGCGTTCCTTGATTCCTTTACTGATCCTCATCGCGCTGTTAGCCGGTTTGATCTGGCTGGTGGTCGGCCGCAGTCTGCGCGGGCTGACGCAATTGGCCGAGGCGCTCGGCGAACGTTCGGTGCATGTCTTGCACCCCTTGGAAAATGCCCTCTACGCGCCGGAATTGATGCCGATTGTCGACGCCACCAATGCGCTGTTGACGCGCCTCGATGAATCGATACAGTTACAAAAAATGTTTGTCGCCGACGCCGCCCATGAATTACGGACTCCGCTGACAGCGCTGAAATTACAACTGCAATTAGTCGAGCGCTGCGAGGAGGAAGCCGAGCGCCGCCTCGGCTTTGTGAAATTACATGAGCGCCTCAATCGGGCTATTCATTTGGTTAAACAATTACTGACCTTGGCGCGCCAAAGTAATCATGAAGCGCAGACTTGGAACAGTCAGCTCAATTTACCGCATTTGCTGCGCCAATTAGTCGGTGAATTTTCTTTACTGGCAGAAAATAAAGACATTGATCTCGGTGTCGAAGTCAGCGAAGAAACGCTGTGCGTGGGCGGTAATGAAGATGCACTGCTTACCCTGTTTGGTAATTTGCTCGACAATGCGATTCGCTATACGCCAGCACATGGCCGCATCGATGTGGCAGTCGGTCGGCGTGGCGCGCAGCCTTGCGTGTCGATTGCCGATAACGGCAGTGGCATTCCGCAGACCGATCGCGCGCGGATTTTCGATCGCTTTTATCGTGTCGAGCGCAATGCTGAAAGTGGCAGCGGTCTCGGTTTGGCCATCGTGCGGAAAATCGCCGATCAACACCATGCCCAAGTCATACTGGCCGAACCCGAGAGCGGACCGGGCTTACTCGTCAGTGTGGTGTTTGCGGCGTGATCGGTAGCGCGCTAACGAAAAAGCCGCCCCACGGGGCGGCTGATTTACGCAAACAAACAGTTATTTTTTGAAGCGACTTTCGGCAATACGATCGGCCACTACACTGGTCGGCAAGTTTTCGGAATCGGCGCGACTAAAAATTTCTGCCAGCGTTTCACCGATACGACGCACATGCGCATCCATGCCGGCTTCTGGGGTTTGCATATATTCATAGCAGACCTTGATGATGCCACCGGCATTGATAACGAAATCCGGCGCATACAGAATGCCGCGCGCGCGACAAGCGGCACCGATTTCCGCACTGGCCAACTGATTGTTAGCAGCACCGGCGACGATGCGCGCTTGCAGACGTGCCAGGGTATCGAGATTGAGCGTGGCACCGAGAGCGCAAGGAGCATAGATATCGGCCGCGACATCATAGATTTCATTGACATGCACGACGCGTGCCTGCAGTTCTTGCTGGGCGCGGGCCACCGCGGCGGCATCGATATCGGCAACGATCAGCTTGGCACCGGCTTGGTGTAAGCGACGCGCATAATCGTAGCCGACATGACCGAGACCTTGTACTGCCACGGTCAAGCCTTCCAAGCTGTCGCGCCCGAGCTGATGCTTGACTGCCGCTTGGGCACCGACGAAACAGCCAAGTGCCGTATATGGTGAAGGATCGCCGCGCTCACCCAAACCGGCCACATACTTAGTCTTGCCGGCGACATGCGCCATGTCTTGCGGACTGGTGCCGACATCTTCGGCCGTCACATAGCGGCCACCCAAACGTTCCAAGGCTTCGCCCAGGGCTGCAAACAGGGCCGGGGTTTTGTCGGTTTTCGGGTTGCCGATGATAACGCTTTTACCGCCGCCGACAGGCAGGCCGGCTACGGCATTTTTATAGGTCATACCGCGTGACAGACGCAGCACGTCGCGCACGGCTTCGGCTTCGCTGCTGTAATTCCACATCCGACAGCCACCCATGGCAGGGCCGAGCGTGGTGTTGTGGACGGCGATGATGGCTTTGAGGCCGGATTTGGCTTCAGAGGCGAACACGACTTGTTCGTGTTGGTCGAAATTGATTTCGTTAAATACAAAAGCGGTCATGCTGATGGCTCCGCGCGGAAGACAGATTGAGCTTGCCGGGTAAGGCAAAATCCTGATTCCGCAAAAAAGTGAATGAAATTGATCGTACTGTTGGGGTCAAACCGTCAATGATACGTGCCGGCTCAGCAGCAAATTGCCAGCGGTTTTGCCGCCAGCGCTACTGCATGGCGCGATGGTGTCGCGCGTCGACAGTATAGGGGAGAGTCGCGCCGAACTCAAACAGTCTGCGATGTTCAGGCGGTGCAGCAGTGCGCTTCCCTTGGATTAAATCTGCGCTTCCCTTGTTGTAACAGGCTGATTAATTGTGTCATATAGTGCGTTTGTGCTGCAATATGGCTACCGCGTGAATATGAATTCATAAAACCGTGTCGTGTGCCACTAGCTAATTCGGCTTGATGGCCGCGCGCGCGCAAATCTTGCGCCAGTTCCGCCGCATCGAAGGCCGCTTCCTGCTGGGCAAAGATCAGCCGCACCGGACTTTGTGGTTGCAGGGTGCGATGGTCGCGGATGCGCGAACCGTAAAATAAAACCGTTTGCAGCAAGCTGGCCATGACAGGGCGTGGGCTATTGAGCCACAGCGCACTCGCGCCAGCCGAAAAACCGATGGCAAAGTGTAATTCCGGCTGCTGCAGCAGAGCCGCATGCAAGAGCTGGGCGTAGGCGGCCACGCCACCTTCGGCGAGAAAGGCTTGATACGCTTCTTGCTCAGAACGAAAGGATCGTGGCTTGCTGCCAAAGGGCGAGACCACCAAGGTCGGTACGGCCAGTTGACGTACCAAGCCGGCTACGGCCGGGGTATTGCCGAAGACATCGGTGGCGAGCAACAAGGTGGCAGGCGCTGCGGTGCTTGGAAACGATGCGGCAGGTGAAGGTAAAGACAAAGACACGGACAGCAAACTCTATAGAAAAATGCAAGAGGGCGCAGCCTACCGGACTCGGCCGAGATTGGCAAGTCGTGCCGCAATCGTACTGCTGAGTCACGTGAGTTATTTTAGACCTTTGAGTCTTTTTAGTCCCTTGACTTGCCGGTTTCAAATCGTGATACTTCAGCGAGCTCTCGGCACATTGGCCGACGATCATGCATGCTGCCCCGGCTTATCGCCGACAAGCAATAAAATTGTTCAACCAGACAAGTATCATCACGGAGACCCCTTATGACAGCATCGAGCGCAGCAGCGCAGAGCGGAAAAATGCCGCCACAAATTCCCTATATTATTGCCAACGAGGGTTGCGAACGCTTCAGTTTTTATGGCATGCGGAATATTTTGACGCTGTTCTTGATCAGCAGTTTGTTGTTGTCTATGCCGGAAGAGTTGCGCGCTGGCATGGCTAAGGAAGTGTTTCACACCTTCGTCATCGGCGTGTATTTTTTTCCTCTGCTTGGCGGTTGGTTAGCTGATCGTTACTTCGGTAAATACAATACCGTGTTTTGGCTCAGCCTGGTATATTGCGCCGGCCATGCTTGTCTGGCGATTTTTGAAAATAATTTGCATGGTTTTTATACCGGCTTGTTTTTAATTGCCCTCGGTTCCGGCGGTATCAAACCTTTGGTCACCGCTTTTGTTGGCGATCAATTCGATCAAAGCAATCGCAGCCTGGCGCAAAAAGTATTTGATGGGTTTTACTGGATCATCAATTTCGGCTCCTTCTTCGCTTCTTTGCTCATGCCCATCTTCCTCAAGCAATTGGGTGCTGGCATCGCCTTCGGCATTCCCGGTATCTTGATGTTCATCGCCACCATGATTTTCTGGTCCGGCCGTAAAAAATACGTACATGTCGCCCCGGTGGCGAAAGACCCACATTCGTTTCTCAATGTGATACGCACGGCACTGAGCGTCAGTTCCAGCACGCATGGCAGCGGCGGCATTTATCTGGCCTATAGCGGCGTAGCGCTGGCGGTGGCGGCGCTGTTCCTGATGCCACAAATCGGCATCGTCGCGGCGCTGTGTTTAGCCTTGGTGATGCTGCTCGGCTTGGTCGGCAGCGGTGCCTGGTGGCGTCTTGAGGCGGCACGCGGCAGGCATCCTGATGCCGCCGTCGATGGCGTGCGCGCGGTCTTGCGCATTTTGGTGGTGTTTGCTTTGGTCACACCATTTTGGTCTTTGTTCGATCAAAAAGCCTCGACTTGGGTCTTGCAAGCCGATTTGATGAGCAAACCGGCGTGGTTCCAATCGTCACAGATGCAGGCGCTGAATCCTATGTTAGTGATGTTATTGATACCGTTCAATAATATCTTGCTCTACCCGTTTCTCAAACGCATGGGCGTGGAAATGACTGCTTTGCGCCGCATGGGCTTGGGTATCGCGTTTTCTGGTGTGGCTTGGATCGTGGTGGGTGCCATGCAATTGGCTATCGATGGCGGCAATTCGCTCGATATCACTTGGCAAATTTTGCCGTATGCCTTATTGACCTTCGGTGAAGTCTTGGTTTCGGCGACCGGGCTCGAATTTGCCTATAGCCAAGCACCATTGGCGATGAAGGGCGTGATCATGAGCTTTTGGAATTTATCGGTCACCATCGGTAATCTGTGGGTCTTGCTGGCCAATGCCAGCGTGAAAAGCGCCAGTGTCACGGAAAAAATTCAAAGCAGCGGTATCAGTGTGACGGCGTTTCAAATGTTTTTCTTTGCCGGCTTTGCCTTGCTGGCCGCTGCCTTATTCGCGCTGTATGCGCGTAATTACAAAATGCTTAATAACTACCGGCAAGCATGATGCAGCTTGGCTGATTGATGCAGTAGCAGCCGATCAAAGTACGGCACAGCCTTGAATCGCTGTGCCGTTTTTCGTTTACTAAAATGCTAAACGTGCAATTGTGGAAAATTAAAGACAAAGGAATTTATTTAAGATGCAATAGTTTCGATTGGTCTACATTTAAATGTGTAAAAGAACATCAAATAGACTTGCGAGTTATGCAGAATCGGGTATCTTGTGGCTGATCAGCAAAGTTGTCCAGAAAAAACTTTTTTTTCTGCAACCACGAACATAGCCCAGACTGGAGTTGACCATGAGCATCGCCAAACGCCTGTATTTATTGATGAGCTACGCCGCTCTCGCCATGTTGCTGCTGGCCGGCGCACTGGCATACCAAATCAAGCAAGTTTATGAGGCCGCCGATTATTCCAGCGCCAACACCGTGCCCAGTCTGCTGGCGATCGATGAATCGACCGACGCCTTGGCCAATGTACGTATCAATTCCTGGAAGTACCTGGCAGAACCGGATCCGGTAAAAAAAAGGACGGTTCTCACTATTATTAATAATGCAAGTGCTGCTTCGCGTGCTGCCTTGGATAAGTATGAAAAACAATACCTGTCTGACGACAAAGACCGTGTCCTGCTCAGTGAAGAGCGGGCTGCGATCGCCGCGTATGATGTCGAGCGCATGAAGGTGCAGGCCTTGGCCGATGAAAATAAGGATGAAGAAGCGCGCACCGTTTTTCTCGCAGCCCGAGCCACCATAGATAAAATGGTTGCTGCGATTCAAGCACACAAAAACTACAATGTCGAACGCGGTGCCGCCGCCGCTGCCAATGCCGCCAGTATGCTTAAGCATGCCCTTTGGCTGGCCGGTTTGCTGGCCCTGTTCGCCATCGGCGGTGTAACCATCATGGGTTTGCTGCTGACGCGCAAAGTCGTCAACTCTTTGGAAACCGCCATCACCATCACCAACCAAGTGGCGGCCGGCGACTTGACCTGCCACATCGATGACCGCGGCGATGATGAAATTGCCCACCTCATGGGCGGTTTGAAAAAAATGGCCAGCAGTCTGGAAGTCATTTGCACGGAAATTCGCCAGAGCACTGATGCCATCGCCACGGCCTCGTCGGAAATTGCCAGTGGTAACTTGGATTTATCCTCGCGTACCGAGCAGCAAGCCGGCGCGCTCGAAGAAACCGCTTCCTCGCTGGAGGAATTAACCAGCACGGTCAGACAAAACTCCGACAATGCGCGCCAAGCCAATACGCTTGCCACCAATGCCTCGACGTTGGCAGTCGAAGGCGGCAGCTTGGTCTCGCAAGTGGTTGATACCATGGGTGCCATCAATGGCTCGGCCAGAAAAATTGTCGACATCATCAGCGTCATCGATGGCATCGCGTTTCAAACCAATATTCTGGCTTTGAATGCGGCGGTCGAAGCGGCCCGCGCCGGTGAACAAGGGCGCGGCTTTGCCGTGGTAGCGGCGGAAGTACGTAACTTGGCGCAGCGCTCGGCCTCGGCGGCCAAAGAAATCAAAGCGCTCATCGATGATTCTGTAGAAAAAGTTGATTTCGGCAGCCAATTGGTAGGACGTGCCGGCAGCGCCATGCACAATATCGTCGACAGCATACATAAAGTCAGCGATGTCGTCAGCGAAATCAGCAGCGCCAGCCAAGAGCAGAGTTCGGGCATAGACCAGATCAATCAAGCCGTGATCCATATGGATGAAACCACGCAGCAAAATGCTGCGCTGGTCGAGCAAGCGGCGGCAGCGGCATCATCCTTGCAAGATCAAGCCAATAAGCTGAGCCAAGTGGTATCGGTGTTTACCCTGCAGCAGCAGGTCGGTTTGCGTGCTGAGTCCAAGCCTGCGGCGGCATCCCGGCCGCTGGCACAACGCGCGAAGCCGGCAGTGGCACCGGCCAAAGCCAAAACGCAGCGACCAGCCTTGGCTGCGGCCAGTGCGGGCAAAGATGATTGGGAAGAATTTTAAGCTTGTTGTTCTGGCTGCTGAAAAAAACCGCCGGCATCGGCGGTTTTTTTTCTGCTGCATCGTACTCAGGGCCGCCGCAAGCTCGTTGACAACACTTCGCTCAGTACCCGTCCTTCCGAGGCCGACGGCGGGCGCAATTGCAGCAGGTGCGACAGCGTCGGCGCGATATCGACTACCTCGGCATAGTCGCCATAGTAACCGGGCTTAATCCAGTTCGCGCCCATCAGCATCAGCGGCACATTCGTGTCATAGCTGTATGGCGAACCGTGCGTCGTGCCATGGCGGCCGCTGCCGAAAATCCAATTCGGCTTGGCGACCACCATGATGTCGCCCGAGATTTGGCTGTTCCAAGCGCGTTGCATCAGCTTGGCGATACGGTTGGCCGGCAATTGACCGTTTTCCAGCTGATGGCGGCTGTAAGCGTAAGCCAAGCCCGGATAGCTTTCGAGGAAGTGGGTGGCAGCTGTTTCGACTTCTGCTGCCGGCAAATGTTTTTGCTCAATCAGATTTTGATCGAGTAAGAACACCGGTGCCGACCATTTTCTGACCAGACCATCGACGCCAAAACGGCCGCTCAAATGTTTCTCCAAGGCAGTTTGCATCGCTTTGCTATCGATGCGACCTGTATCGCGCTGCAAGGCTTGTGCATATTCCGGCACATTTGGGAAACCATGATCGGCAGTCAATACCACCAAGGTATTGGCCAAGCCGACGCGGCTGTCGAGATAATTGAAAAAATCGGCCAACATGCGGTCGAGTCGTTGCAAATGATCGTGCGAGAGGCGGCTTTCCGGGCCATACGCATGATTGACGTAATCATGACTCGACAAACTGACCCCCAGCACATCAGGCACACCGGCCGGGTTGCGCCCGAGGTTTTCTCCTTCGATGGCGGCGCGGGCGAATTTCAGCGTCAGCTCATCAAGATACGGGCCGGTACCCAGCTTGCCGTAATACTCGGCATCGGGGTGGCCGGAACGGCTGTCATAGGCCAGTGGCGCAGCGCGGCTCGGTGCATCGACGATCTCATCGGCGGCATCGTTGGCATATGCGGCTGGCGGCAGCAACATTTGCCAAGTTTTGCCGTAATACGCATCCTGCGGCTTGCCGGCCAAGTATTGCTGCACCCAAGTTGGGTGTTGCTGCATATAGTAAGTGCTGCTGGCGAATTCGCCGCTTTTTCCCATATACATATAGGCCGTGCCGCTTTTCCCGGCCAATAAGATCGCGCCCCTGTCCTTGCCCGAGACCGTGATGACTTTGGCACGATTACCGCTGGCATAGCGCAATTCGTCGCCGACGGTACTGGCATGTAAATTCGTCGGTGCCGTGCCGGCATGTGCTGCCGTTTCGTTGCCGAGGTAAGTGTAGCGCGCATCTTCGGTGCAGTAGACCGATGCCAGCGTGGTTTTATCGATCCAGTCGTTGGCAATGACGCCATGCTGGTAAGGATAGGCCCCGCTCAATACCGCCGCATGCCCGACCGCTGTGACGGTCACGCCATGGGCTTGATGGGCATTGCTGAACCAGGCCGACTCGGCCAACAGACGGCGAAAACCACCGGCACCGAATTGATCGCGGTAACGCAGAATTTGTTCTTGTGGCAAACCGTCGACGACCAGCACCACTACCAGCTTAGGCGCGGCTGCTTGTGCCGCTGTCTGTGGCGGTATCGATGGCGCTGTGACGGCGGCCAAGCTGTTGCCGGCCATGCCGAGCAGGATGGTCAACGACAGCAGGTTTCGCAGACCGGGGTAGCCGATTAGTGGGTGATGGAGGCGCATGTTTTCCTTATTTTTGAGGGAGAGGGGACGGCTGCGTGCCGTTGTTGAAAAAATTAAAATAATGCCATGAGGCAAAAATTGCAACAGTACATTGTGTCCCGAGTGAGCTGTTGCGGCCTTATCGTCACGTTGTTGCGGCACTTGTTTTGCATCAAACAAATGCAGTGCCGCCAGAGTAAGCTTTAATCGTAGGAAGACCATCTTTACAGGAGAACAAAATGGGACTCAACAGCGCACAACAACAAAATTTGAAACAGATCTTGGAGCGAATGAAGCAGGATATCCAAACTCAATTACGGCTTCATGACCCCGGCTTATTGCACGTCGATAGTCAGGCGGGTGACGGGGTGGTGGCGGAGGAACTTAATCATGATGCTATGTCTCAATATTTGCGTCAACATGCGGAATGGCAAGCATTGCAAGCGGCGCAGGCGCGCTTGAGTGAAGACATCATCGACATCTGCAAAACATGCGCAGCGTCGATACCGTTTGAACGCTTAATGGCGGTGCCGACCACCGAGTATTGCATAGCGTGTAATGCGGCAATTGAACAGGAAGCGCATCGTTTAGGTTTGCATCGACATCCAAGTATGTAATAGATGTATTGCAAATGCATGTTAAAGGAATTAAAATAGCAGCATGCTCCCTGTGAGCTGGCTGCTGTTTTTTTATTCTATAACATGTATTTATAATATACTTACAATCATGACCCTCGATAACGCTACCCGTAGCTTGGTAAAATCCACCGTCCCTGTCTTGAAACAGCATGGCGAAACACTGACACGCCATTTTTATACGCGCATGTTTTCGCATAACCCGGAGTTGAAAGCCTTGTTTAATCAAAGCAGCCAGCAATCGGGTCGGCAACAGCAAGCTTTGGCCGGTGCCGTGCTGGCGTATGCCGAACACATCGACAACCCGGCGGTGTTGCAACCGGTGCTGGCGCTGGTGGCTAACAAACATGTCAGTCTCGGGATCCGTGCCGAGCACTATCCAATCGTTGGCCGGCATTTGCTTGCCTCGATACGCGAAGTGTTGGGGGCGGCCGCCAGCGATGAATTGATTGCCGCTTGGGCGGCCGCATATGGTCAATTAGCGGATATCTTGATTGCCGAAGAACAGCAACTCTACCTGTCGGCCACCGCGAAAAGCGGTGGTTGGAGTAACTGGCGCAGTTTTCGCGTGGCGCGCAAGTTCAGCGAGAGTGAAGAAATCACCTCGTTTTACTTGGTGCCAGCCGATGGCGGCACCGTGCCGACATTTCGCCCCGGACAATACATTTCGCTGCGCTTGATGGTGCCAGCGCTGGGCATGTTGCAAGCGCGGCAGTACAGCTTGTCGGATGCCCCGGGCCAAGACTGCCTGCGCATTTCCGTCAAACGCGAGGCCGGCAGTGTCGTGCATCCGGCTGGGGTGATCTCGAATCTGCTGCATGACAGCGTGTTGGAACATAGCTTGGTCGACCTCGCGCCACCGATGGGCGAGTATTTTCTCAATGATACCGACACCACACCGGTGGTATTGATCAGCGCCGGCGTTGGCATCACGCCGATGATGGCAATGCTGGAACACTTGGTGCGGCAACAGTCGACGCGACCACTGAGCTTTTTACATGCTTGTCGACATGGCGGTGTGCATGCCTTTAAACAGCGCTTGCTCGAATTACCTAAGGCGCATGCAATTCTGCGCACGATGATTTATTATGAGAACCCGCGCGCCATCGACCAGCAAGACAGCGATTACCAGCATGCCGGCCGCTTGGACTTGGCGACGCTCGATGCAACATACTTGCCAGCGCATGCTGATTATTATCTGTGCGGTCCACGCGCTTTCATGCAGGCACAAGCACAGCAACTGCGCGCACTCGGTGTGTTGCCAGCGAAAATACACCAGGAAGCCTTCGGTGCCGGCGGCGTATCCGGCTGACATCGACCGAAATCGGTGCACTGTTAACAAGGAAAATTCATGCAATTGACGCATTTCACCGATTTAGGCATGCGCGTACTGATCTATCTCAGCCAACCGGAGCCGCAGCAGCCGGTGACGATCAGCGAGATCGCCGGTGTGTTCCAAGTGTCACGCAACCACTTGGTGAAGGTGGTGCATTTTATGGCGCAACAGCAGTGGATCATCACTACCCGCGGCAAGGGGGGGGGCTTGGCCTTGGCGGCGGCGACTGATCAGTATCGGCTCGGGCAAATCATCGCCAAACTGGAGGGGCATACTGAGCTCATCGATTGTGCCGCACCGGCTTGCCATCTGCGCGGCCAGTGTCGGCTCAAGAGTATGCTCGATCAAGCACAACAGGCATTTTATGCCGCGCTTGATCGCCACACCCTGGCCGATGCCGTCGCGACGCCGACGCGTGAAGCCATCATGCATTTGCATCAATTGCGTTTCCAAGCTTATTGACTGCCCTTGCTGACGCTTTCGCCATCATCACGGTGCAAACTCCAAAAGCTGAGCGAAGAAAACAAGGTCAGCACGCCCAGTGTGAGGAAGGCTTGGTGCAGCGCAGCGGTGACCGCCTGTTGGTCAGATTGTGGTAAATCGCTTAAGTACCATGCCGTTACCAGCGAGCCGCAGGCCAAACCGAAACTCAT
The DNA here is from genome assembly GCF_035019605.1 of Undibacterium sp. 5I2. Classification (NCBI taxonomy): domain Bacteria; kingdom Pseudomonadati; phylum Pseudomonadota; class Betaproteobacteria; order Burkholderiales; family Oxalobacteraceae; genus Undibacterium; species Undibacterium sp. 5I2. The sequence continues at coordinate 67,025 of NZ_JASJVS010000018.1, forward strand.
CGACATCTGTTGCAGCGTACTCGAAATCGTACTGGCCATACTGGCATCGGCTGGTGCGATGTCGGCATAGGCCATCGAGTTCATACTGGTAAATTGCAGTGAGTTGAACAAACCTTGCGCCAAACTGAGCACGACAATCAGATACCAAGGGGTGCCGGCAGCAATGAGGGCGAAACAGCAGATGGTCACGCCTATCATCAGGGTGTTGACGATTAATACCTGACGGTAACCGAAACGACGCAGCACGCGGGTGGCGATCAACTTCATGAACATCGCTGCCAGCACCGAAGGCATCATCAATAAGCCCGATTGCCAAGCCGGCAAACCCAGTCCCAATTGATACAGCAAGGGCAGCAAAAACGGCATGCCGCCCAAGCCCAGACGGGTGAGAAAACCACCAACCACCGACACGCGATAGGTACGCACGGCAAATAACTGCAGTTTCAGCAGCGGTGCCGGCACGCGCTTCGAATGCCAAGCATACGCTGCCAGCAAAGCCAGCGCCAGCGCCAGCAGCGCGGCCGTCAGCGGCAGCGAAATCGTATGTTCATCAAAAATTTCCAACAGCCACGACAATAAGGCGGCACCGCTGCCAAACAGTAACAAGCCCTGCCAATCGAGCGGACGGCGCTGCTCGCCGTAATAATCGGGCATATGGCGATGGATCAGGTATTGCGCGATCAAGCCGACCGGCACGTTGATGAAAAAAATCACCCGCCACGACAGCCAATGCACAATCACACCGCCGATAGCCGGCCCCAGCAAGGGGCCGATCAGGGCCGGAATAATCACGAAATTCATCGCCGTTAATAATTCCGCCTTGGGAAAGGTGCGCACGATGGTCAAGCGCCCGACCGGCATCATCATCGCCGCCCCCAGCCCTTGCAAAACCCGCGCTGCCACCAGCATGGGCAGATTGAGCGACAAGCCACACAACACCGACGAAGCCGTGAAGATCGCCACCGCCAAGCTGAACACCCGGCGCGTGCCATAACGATCGGCGATCCAGCCGCTCACTGGGATGCCAACAGCCAAACTGAGTATGTAACTGGTGATGACGGCCTTAAGACTCAAGGGCGTGACTTGCAAACTCTCGGCCATCGCCGGCACGGCGGTATTGATAATGGTTGAATCGAGCTGCTCCATGAACAGTGCGATGGCAACCACCCAGGGTAGATACCTTTTAACCGCCAATTCGGAGGCGACAGCCGGAGCAGCAGACATGGATAGATGAGTAAAGGTGAGGATAGCGAGCATGATACACCGACTGTAGCGCGATCGCTTAGCGTAACGTGGCGCTACCGGCGATGGCCTTTAAATAATATTTTAGAATTTTTTTGCCTCGTGGCACAATACCGCTTCTATCTCAGGAGGCCTGTGTGAGTACCATCTTTATTTCTTATCGGCGCAGCGACAGCGCACAGTTCACGGCACGCTTGCATGCCGCGTTGGAACAGACTTTGGGCCCCGAGCAAGCGTTTCTCGATATTGAAAATATCGCTGCGGCGAGCGACTGGAAAGCCCATCTGCAAGCAGAGCTCGAACGTGCCGCCATCGTGGTGGTGGTGATCGGCGCGCGCTGGCTGGCAGAGATTGCTGAGCGGCTGGATCAGGAAGACCAAGTGGTATGGGAAATTCACACCGCCTTGCAACTCGGCAAAACCATCGTTCCCTTACTCATCGATGGTGCTGCCATGCCGGCGGCCATGAGTTTACCGGAACCGATTTGCTTGCTGCCTAGCTTTAATGCGATAGGCTTGGCGAGTCCGAAAGAAGCCGAATTTTCTGCCTTGGTCAAACAAATTGCCGCTCTTGCCGAACAAGCCAGCGCTGGCCACAGCACGCAGCCGGCGCAAGGTTTGCGGCGCTTTCTCAATCCCGCGCTCGATATGTTGCAGCGTTATGCTGATCAAGAGCATATTTTACAAGTCGTGAATGCGGCCGGCCAAGCTTATCGGGTACCGACGGTTGCCGTGCTTAATGCCGCCGATGGCAGCGTTGAACAGGATATCGAAGTGGTGCTTGATGACAATTTTTTCAAAGCCAAGCTAGGCTCGAAAGCCGCCTTTGAAGAATACAAGGCCGATGCTATTCATCGTGGCAAATCCTTCTACGATACCGATACCGCGCGCCTGCTCGCGGTCGAAGGGGGCACGCGGCTGCGGCTGCATTTTCAGCCGACCTCGTATTTTGAATACGTCAAAACCAATATGGCGATGGATTTCGATGATGCCATCGATGGCACGCTGCGTGATGAGGTGCACCCCGACGGCCGGCTTGAAGCGCTGAGTAGCAGCAAGTTGGCCAACCATACCGGCATCAATGGCTTGGTGTTTTCCAATGATGGCGAAATGATTTTTCAAAAGCGCAGTGCCACAGTGCTGACCAATCCTTTGCAACTGTGTCCCGGTTTTTCCGGGGCCATGACGGCCGATGATATCGAACGCAGTTTTCGTCATCACAGCGCTGCCGGAACGCTCGATGAGGTCAATGTGTATCGCGAAATGACCGAAGAATTAGGCATACGCAAGAGCCAAGTCAGTCGGCGTTGCTTCATGGGTTTGAGTCGTGAGCTCTTGCGCGGTGGTAAGCCGGAATTATTTTATGCCGTCGATATCGATTTGTCGGCGCGTGAAATCCTCGCCTGCTGTGCGAAAGACCGCGGCCGCGAAGGCGAGATATTTGCGCTGCCACTGCGCTATGCCCAAGCACGCCTGAGCGAAGAAGAAGCAGCGTATTACCGCGAAAATTTCAGCAAAGTACTCAAACAAATCGAAGTTCGCGCCAATGGTTGCGCCAGCTTACCTCTACTGAGCAATTTGGTATTTTGGATTAATCAACACCAGCCGCCCTTACAGCGGCAGATCTGAGCACGCCGCCGTTCATCCGTTTGTCAGCCATTCATTCAAGGTCATTCATGCATATCGATTTACGCGATCCGCTGCAGCACGCCACGCCGTATCGCAAACGTCCCTTGTCGTATCAGGTCAGTTTTGCTACCGCTGCCGGCAGCATCAGCACCTTGGAAGGGGAAGTACGGTGTCAGCCCGGTGACGCCATCATCACTGGCCAAAATGGCGAGCGTTGGCCGGTGGCGGCGGCCGAATTTGCCTTGCGTTATGTGGCCCGTGAGCCCGGCGGCGCAGCGGCCGCCGGCGACTATCTGGCCAGACCCCTGCGGGTGCTGGCTCGGCGACTCGATGCCCCGCTGCAGGTGGAGTTAGAGCACGGCCGTGGCCGCCTCAGTGCGCAGTCGGGCGATTGGCTGGTGCAATATCCATCGCATGGGCAAGCGATCGTCGCGCCCGATATTTTTGCCAAAACCTATGAGCCGGTGGCCGATGGCGCGCCGCTGTTGATTGGCTTGGCTGGACCGGCCGATGCCAGTTGCTGCGCAGTGCTGGCGCAGCTACACGCACTGCTGCCGGCCAGCGAAATTTTCTTGCTCAGTCCGGCTGACGATGGCAGCCTCGAGCAGCGCCGTTTCGATGCCAATCTGACATTTTCTGCCATGCCGGCCACGCCGCTGCCGTCTGTCTTCGTGAGCATCGATATCGATCCGTTTGCGCGTGCAGCCGTGTATTTGCTTAAACATTGTTCCTTGCTCATCGCGCCGCTTGTCCCAAGTGCTATGAGTCGCGCCATCGCCAAGTTCGGCGCGGCGCTACCATGCTGGGCCGCAGCCGGAGCAACTTCCGTCTTGCTATTGCAAGATCATCATTTGTACGCTTTGCCACTGCCGGCCCCCGTGTTGGAACTGACACAAGTGCATGAATTGTTACGCTGGCTGGCAGCCTCACCAGCCAGCGGCCAGCGTTCGCATCAACGGCGCTTCAGTCGTTGGCAATTGTTCGGCAAGATGTTGCCTGATTTCAAGCAAATCGGGCGCGGCTTGTTGTTGCACTCTGAGGCGCAAGGCCAGGACGAGTCGGCGCAGCTTACCCAAGTGCTGGCCGAGCAATTGTTGGAATTGAATATCTTCAATACTCAAGCGCGGGCCCAACAAAACGCTGCCGGCCAGGCGACCGCCTTGCTGCCGGACGCACTCGAACGGATACAGTTACTGGCGGACCAGTTGGCCGGACGGCATCAGGATGCCTGGCAAAGTCTGCTCTTCAGCACTACCAAACGGCTGGCGCAGCAAGGCGGCTGGCTGCATGGCCTGCGACACCGACAATGGCGCAGCATGCCGGCGGAGGCGCTGCGCCGCGCCACATCCTTAGTCGGGCTGGGCTTGCTGGCGACCTTGTCGTTTGCCGCCTATACGGAAATTTCTGCCAGTTGTGAGAGCAGCGACGTGTTTGCTTTCATCGGCTGTGATACCACTTGGTGGCAGCACTGGGCCAGCGCATTGTTCATGAGCGTCTATCTGAGCGCACTGGCATGGGCTTTGTTGCGTTACAGTAATGCCAAACGGGCGCAATTCGAGCAGCAACATCAGGATTACCGCTTGCTGGCCGAGTGCTTGCGGGTACAACACTGCTGGAACAGGCTAGGACTAGCCGCCAGCGTCGCCGATGCCGTACCCAATATCGACGCGGCCGCCGCCAATTGGGTCCGAAACGCGCTGCGTGCTCTGCATCACATCAGTGTTGTGGACAGCACGCGCTGGGGCCAAACCAGCGTCCGTGCCGCGCTGACTGAGTTTATCGAAGAGCAAATCGACTACCATGAAAAAACTTTGCTCAAGCGCCGCGAGTTAGCCGTGAATTTTCTCACGGCGCGCGCCAGAGTGTGCCTGAGTCTGTTCATGCTCGGCGTGGCTGGATTGGCTTGCAACACCCTCGCCGAAACACTGTGGCATCAAGCGTGGGAGGGCTACGCGCATCATTTTTTGGTGTTGGCCAGCATAGGCGCATTAGCCGGCTGGGCCGCGCATAAAAAAGTACTGGAAAATTTTGGCCTCGAAAGCGAAATTCGGCGCGGCAAAATCATTCTGGCCGAACTGCAGCATGCCAAGAGCTTCATCAGCGAGCGGCTGGCACACGCACCGAGCGATACCGTGCCCGACGCGCAAATTCGGCATGCCCTGATCGGCATCGGCAATGTTTTTGTCAGCGACCAAGCCAACTGGCACAATTTGCATCGCGAGCGGCCGATCGAAGCCGCCACCGGCGGTTGATTAAAAATCTGACTAGGGTTTGAAACCCTGGCCTTCAGGGGCTGTCGCAAAAGGGTATTGAGTCGGTATCATTACCCTAACTGGTGGCCACGTCATTCCTGCGCGCTTTTGGCAGG